>NZ_JBSVVZ010000043.1:0-53761 GCF_054071875.1 Pseudomonas sp. SDO524_S393
TCAATCACCTGATGTGTCGGATGACACACCGCTTTCGCGAGCAAGCCCGCTCCCACAGTTTTGATTCGGTTTCTTCAATTGGAGACGTCGGCGATCGCCTGAGCCAGCAACCCCAGCCGCGTCGAGTCAATTCCGGCCATGCTCGCCCGGCCTGAGCTGACCATGTACACGCTGTGTTTCTCCCGCAACTGCTTCACCTGTTCGGCACTCAAACCGGTGTAGGAAAACATCCCGCGTTGCGCACCAATATGCGCATAGCGCTCGGCCAAACCGTGGGGCGCCAGCGCCTCCAGCAGCCCGGAACGCAACTGCGCAATTCGTGAGCGCATGGCTTCGACTTCGCCGGCCCACACCTGTTTGAGATCGGCATCGCCGAGGATAGTCGCGACGATCGCAGCGCCGTGATCCGGTGGCGTCGACCACAGGTTGCGCGCGGTGTTCGCGAGTTGGCTGCGCACATCGGTCAGCTTCTCGGCATCTTTCGCGCATACGATCAGCGCTCCGACGCGGTCGCTGTACAGGCCGAAGTTCTTCGAGCAGGAACTGGTTACCAGCACTTCCGGCAGCTCGGCGGCGAACAGCCGCACGGCCCAGGCATCCTGTTCCAGGCCGTCGCCAAAACCCTGGTAGGCGAAGTCGATCAGTGGCAGCAACTGGCGCTCGCGCACGATCTGCAAGACCTGGCGCCAGTCATCCCGGGACAGGTCAAAACCGGTAGGGTTGTGGCAGCAGGCGTGCAGCAGCACGACGTCGCCCTGGGGCACGCTGGACAGGGTCGCGAGCATCGCCGTCACATCCAGACGATTGTCCGCCCCCACGTAGGGGTAATGACTGACCTTGAGCCCGGCCTTGGCAAAGATGCTTTCGTGGATCGGCCAGGTCGGGTTGCTCAGCCACACGCCCCGGCCCGGCAGGTGCTGGGCGATGAAGTCGGCACTCAAGCGCAGGGCACCGGTACCGCCCGGGGTCTGGGTGGCGCCGGCGCGGCGTTCGCCGATCAAGGCCGAGTCGGCACCGAGGACCAGCTCAGTGATCAAGCTGCCGAACGCGGTGTTGCCGTGGCCGCCGATGTAGGTCTTGGTGGTTTGTGTGTCCACCAGGCGCTGCTCGGCGACTTTCACCGAATGCGGGATCGGCGTCAGGCCCTGGTCATCCTTGTACACACCCACGCCGAGGTCGAACTTGTTCGGGTTGGTGTCCTGGGCATACAGGTCCATCAGCCCGAGGATCGGGTCGCCGGGCACGCGGCCAATGGCATCGAAATGCATTACTTGCGGCCCTCGGCGTCCTTGGCCACTTCGTCGGTGCGCGCAGCCATGATGAAG
Source organism: Pseudomonas sp. SDO524_S393 (assembly GCF_054071875.1). Lineage (NCBI taxonomy): Bacteria > Pseudomonadati > Pseudomonadota > Gammaproteobacteria > Pseudomonadales > Pseudomonadaceae > Pseudomonas > Pseudomonas sp. SDO524_S393. Next base: position 1,326 of record NZ_JBSVVZ010000043.1, read on the forward strand.
TCGTTGCGGTGCAGGCCCTTGATGGAATGGCTCCACCAGGTCACGGTGACCTTGCCCCATTCGGTGAGCAGGCCCGGGTGATGGCCTTCGGCCTCGGAGATGTCACCCATGGCATTGGTGAAGGCCAGGGCGAATTTGAAGTTCTTGAACAGGAAGACCTTTTCCAGCTGCATCACGCCGTCGCGCACTTCGATGTTCCAGTCGGGGATCTGCTTGAGCAGCACCGGCAGTTCTTCATCGCTGACTTGCGGGGCATCGGCGCGGCAGGCTTCGCAGTGGGCTTGGTTCAAGGTGGTCATGTGGGGTGTCCTGAATTCGAATGTATGAAGGTCAGTGGCGTCACCCTAAAGCAACGCGGGGCCAGGGAACAGACTCACCTGGCCTCAAGATGTAAGGTTCACGCAGCCTTGGGCTTGGGTGGAAACTTCGGTGCATGCAAGCCAAGCTGCATGCCGTGTTCGACCATGCCCATGATGTCTTCCTGCGCCACCTCGAACAGGCGCTTGAGGTCGGGCAGCACGAAGTACAGCGGTTGCAGGATGTCGATGCGATACGGCGTGCGCATCGCTTCCAGCGGGTCGAAGACTTGGTGTTCGGGTTCGGAGGACAGGCTGTACACCGTCTCCTTGGGTGACGACAGAATGCCACCACCGTAGATGCGTCGACCGGCAGGCGTGTCTACCAGGCCGAACTCGATGGTCATCCAGTACAGCCGGGCCAGGTACACCCGCTGTTCTTTGGTGGCCGCCAGGCCGAGTTTGCCGTAGGTATGGGTGAATTCGGCGAACCAGGGGTTGGTCAGCAACGGGCAGTGGCCGAAGATCTCGTGGAAAATATCCGGCTCTTGCAGGTAGTCCAGTTCTTCACGGGTACGAATAAAGGTCGCCACCGGGAACTGCTTGCTGGCGAGTAATTCGAAGAAGGTCTGGAAGGGGATCAGTGCCGGCACCCGGGCAACTTGCCAGCCCGTGGTTTCGGCAAGCACTTTGTTGATTTCGCCCAGTTGCGGAATGCGATCCAGGGGCAGGCCGAGCTTGTCGATGCCGTCCAGGTATTCCTGGCAGGCACGACCCTCGATCACTTTCAATTGGCGAGTGATCAGGGTGTTCCACACCGCGTGTTCTTCCGGCGGGTAGTGGATAAAACCTTGCGCATCGGGCTCGCGGGCCACGTACTGCGTCTGCTTCATACGGCTCTCCTGCTAGGCATTCGTTCTTTTTATGTCCTGCGATGCCTGTATTGATACCCGGTGCGGGCCAGGATTCCACTGCTCAAATGGCTGGATGCGTAGGAATATTTACCGTTTTTCGTAAAGTATTCGTTACGGTTGCGCAGTTGGTCTCTGTGATGGGCTGGGAAATGCCCATAACCTGTCACATAATCTTGACGCTTATCTGCGCCTCAGCACAAAAAACGCGGCGCTTCCTACCTTTCGGGCCTTTTTCATGCGAATCAAAGTTCACTGTCAGAACCGCATCGGCATCCTGCGGGACATCCTCAACCTGTTGGTGGGATACGGCGTCAACGTGGCCAAGGGCGAAGTGGGCGGTGAGCACGGCAACGCCATCTACCTGTTCTGCCCGAACCTGGTGAACATGCAGTTCCAGGCGTTGCGCCCGCAGTTCGAAGCGATTGCCGGGGTATTTGGCGTCAAAAGGGTAGGGCTGATGCCCAGCGAGCGTCGGCATATGGAGCTCAATGCCTTGCTCGGTGCCCTGGAGTTTCCGGTCTTGTCCATCGACATGGGCGGCTCCATTGTCGCCGCCAACCGGGCGGCGGCGCAGTTGCTCGGCGTGCGGGTGGACGAGGTGCCGGGCATTCCCCTGTCGCGCTATGCCGAGGATTTCGACTTGCCGGAGCTGGTGCGCGGGAGCAAGTCGCGGATCAATGGCTTGAGGGTCAAGGTCAAGGGTGACGTTTTCCTGGCGGACATCGCGCCGCTGCAATCTTCCGAGCACGATGACAGCGAAGCCATGGCCGGTGCCGTATTGACGCTGCACCGTGCCGACCGGGTGGGGGAGCGTATCTACAATGTGCGCAAGCAGGAGCTGCGTGGCTTTGACAGCATTTTCCAAAGCTCCAAAGTCATGGCCGCCGTGGTGCGCGAAGCCCGGCGCATGGCCCCTTTGGATGCGCCTCTCTTGATAGAAGGCGAAACCGGTACCGGCAAGGAGTTGCTGGCCCGCGCCTGTCACCTGGCCAGCCCGCGCGGCCAGTCGCCGTTGATGGCGCTCAACTGTGCGGGGCTGCCGGAGTCGATGGCCGAGACCGAACTGTTCGGCTACGGCCCGGGTGCGTTCGAAGGGGCGCGGGCCGAAGGCAAGCTGGGGCTCCTGGAGCTGACGGCCGGCGGCACGTTGTTTCTCGACGGTGTGGGGGAAATGAGTTCGCGTTTGCAGGCGAAACTCTTGCGCTTCCTGCAGGACGGTTGCTTCCGTCGCGTCGGCAGCGATGAAGAGGTGTACCTCGATGTGCGGGTGATCTGCGCGACCCAGGTGGATTTGTCCGAACTCTGCGCCCGGGGTGAATTCCGTCAGGATCTCTACCATCGCCTCAATGTGCTGTCGCTGCATATCCCGCCGCTGCGCGAGTGCCTTGATGGCCTGGAGCCGCTGGTCGAACACTTTCTCGATCAAGCCAGCCGGCAAATTGGCTGCCCGCTGCCCAGGCTGGCGCCGGCGGCGATGGACCGGCTGAGTCATTACCATTGGCCGGGCAATGTGCGCCAACTCGAGAACGTACTGTTCCAGGCGGTATCGCTGTGCGATGGCGGTACGGTCAAGGTCGAGCATATTCGCTTGCCGGACTACGGTGTGCGTCAGCCGCTTGGCGATTTCTCGCTTGAAGGTGGATTGGAAGAAATTGTCGGGCGGTTCGAAAAAGCTGTACTCGAAAGCCTGTATGCCGAGCATCCCAGCAGTCGGCAGTTGGGTAAGCGTCTGGGGGTGTCCCACACCACCATCGCCAACAAGTTACGCGATTACGAAATTCTCAAGTCTGAGCGCGGTTAAAAAGTGTGGGAGCTGGCTTGCCTGCTCCCACAGTTGATCTTTGTCGTTTTCAAGGACGGGGCTTGCCGCAGGCGGCAGTAGTCCGCCGTTTTTTCGACTCTCGTTCGACCATCAGTTCTTCATACCCGCCTGCAAAGCCCCGCCCCGCCTGGACTTCTCCACCTTTTAAAAAGTTGGTTCGCAAATTGCTTAAGCCTCATCAGTACCGTGGTGGGCGGCAAGCGTCCGTCAGAAAGAGGAAAGAGTGTGGACAAGTACCTTTATGTGGCAATGACCGGCGCCAGCCAGAATGCTCTGGCGCAAAAGGCCCACGCCAACAACCTGGCGAACATTTCCACCAACGGTTTCCAGCGTGACCTGGAGCAGGCGCGGTCGATGCCGGTGTTCGGTGACAGCTTTCCGGCGCGTGCCTTTGCCATGACCGAACGGCCGGCCACTGACTTCTCGCCTGGTGCCATGGTGGAAACCGGTCGTGACCTGGACGTGGCCGTCAACGGCAACGGCTGGCTGGCCGTGCAGACCCCGGACGGCGGCGAAGCCTACGTGCGCAGCGCCAGCATGAACGTCGACGCGCTCGGCGTACTGCGGGCCGGCAACGGCATGCCGATCATGGGCAACGGTGGCCCGATTGCCGTGCCGCCCCAGCAGAAAATCGAAATCGGCTCCGACGGTACCGTGAGCATCCGCGCCATGGGCGAGGGGCCGCGGGTCATGGCCGAAGTCGACCGCATCAAGCTGGTCCAGCCCGACCTCAAGAACATGAACAAGGGCCTGGACGGCACCATCCACACCAAGGATGGCCAGCCGGCACAGGCCGACGCAAACGTCACGCTGACCTCGGGTTTCCTGCAGGCGAGCAACGTCAACGCCGTTGAAGAAATGACGGCGGTGCTGGCGCTTTCCAAGCAATTCGAGCTGCACATCAAAATGATGAACAGCGCCAAGGAAGACGACCAGGCCATGACGCGCGTCATGCAGATGAGCTGATCGAGCCCGTTAACTAATTTGTGATGCGGCGCCAACAAACAGGCGCACGAAGGAGAACAGCATGCTTCCGGCTCTATGGGTTGCCAAAACCGGTTTGTCCGCCCAGGACACCAACCTGACCACCATTTCCAACAACCTGGCGAACGTGTCGACCACGGGCTTCAAACGTGACCGTGCCGAATTCCAGGACTTGCTCTACCAGATCAAGAAGCAGCCTGGCGCCCAGTCGACCCAGGACAGCGAACTGCCGTCGGGCCTGCAATTGGGTACCGGTGTGCAGATCGTCGGCACCCAGAAGAACTTCAGCGCCGGTAACCTGCAACAGACCGGTCAGCCGCTGGACATGGCCATCAACGGCCGTGGTTTCTTCCAGATCCTGCAACCGGACGGCACCACTTCCTACACCCGTGACGGCACCTTCCACCTGGACTCCAATGGCCAGATCGTGACCGCCAACGGCTTCGCCCTGGAACCGGCGGTGGTTGTGCCTGCCGATGCCAAGACCTTCACCGTCGGCAACGACGGCACCGTGTCGATCACCGTGGCCGGCAACCCGGCGTCGCAAGTGATCGGCAACCTGCAAACCGCCGACTTCATCAACCCGGCCGGCCTGCAGGCCATCGGCAACAACCTGTTCCTGGAAACCGCATCCAGCGGCGCGCCGCAGATCGGCACCCCGGGCCTGAACGGTTTCGGCACCACCCTGCAAAGCACCCTGGAAACCTCCAACGTCAGCACCGTTGAAGAGATGGTCAACATGATCACCACTCAGCGCGCCTACGAGATGAACTCCAAGGTGATTTCCACCGCCGACCAGATGCTTTCGTTCGTAACGCAGAATCTGTAATCAAGTCTATGGGGCGCTCTTGAGGGCGCCTGCAACACCGTGAGGTAAGGGTCATGAATCGCTATGTTTCCGTTCTGGCATTGAGTGGGATTGCCGTGCTCGCGGGCTGTGTCGCCCCGACGCCAAAGCCCAATGACCCGTACTACGCGCCGGTGTTGCCGCGCACGCCACTGCCGGCGGCGGCCAACAATGGTTCGATCTACCAGGCGGGTTTCGAGCAGAACCTGTACAGCGACCGCAAGGCGTTCCGGGTCGGTGACATCATCACCATCACCCTGAACGAGAAGACCCAGGCCAGCAAGAACGCCAACTCCCAGATCAACAAGAACAGCAAGACCGGTATCGGCCTTACCTCGCTGTTCGGCGGCGTGCCCAACACCAACAACCCGCTGGGCAGCGGTGACCTGAGTCTGGATGTGGGCTATAGCGGCGACCGTGCCACCAACGGCAAGAGTGCGGCAGGCCAGGGCAACAGCCTGACCGGTTCGATCACCGTGACCGTGGCCGACGTGCTGCCCAACGGCATCATCGCCGTACGCGGTGAAAAGTGGATGACCCTCAATACCGGCGACGAGCTGGTGCGCATTGCCGGTATGGTGCGGGCCGATGACATCGCCACCGACAATACCGTGTCGTCCACGCGCATTGCCGATGCACGCATTACCTACTCGGGTACGGGTTCGTTCGCTGATGCGAGTCAGCCGGGCTGGTTCGACCGTTTCTTCCTTAGCCCGCTGTTCCCGTTCTAGGTGGCCACTTTGAAACTCAAACAGCTGATGGCTGCGGCGCTCCTGCTTTCCTTGAGCGCTGTCGCCCAGGCCGAGCGCCTGAAAGACATCGCCAGCATCTCCGGCGTGCGCGCCAACCAGTTGATCGGTTACGGCCTGGTGGTGGGGCTCAATGGCACGGGTGACCAGACCACCCAGACCCCGTTCACCCTGCAGACCTTCAACAATATGCTCTCGCAGTTCGGGATCAAGGTGCCGCCTGGGTCAGGCAACGTACAGCTCAAGAACGTCGCGGCGGTGTCGATCAGCGCCGACTTGCCGGCGTTCTCCAAGCCGGGCCAGGTGCTGGATATCACCGTCTCGTCCATCGGCAACTCGAAAAGCCTGCGTGGCGGCACCTTGCTGATGACCCCGCTCAAAGGTATCGACGGCAACGTCTACGCCATCGCCCAGGGCAACCTGGTGGTGGGCGGTTTTGACGCCGAGGGCCGCGACGGTTCGAAGATCACGGTCAACGTGCCGTCGGCCGGTCGTATCCCGGGTGGCGCCACGGTCGAACGCACCGTGCCCAGCGGTTTCAACCAGGGCAACAGCCTGACCCTGAACCTGAACCGTTCGGACTTCACCACCGCCAAGCGCGTGGTCGACAAGATCAACGACATGCTCGGCCCGGGCGTGGCGCAGGCCATCGACGGCGGTTCGATTCGCGTCACCGCGCCGCTGGACCCGAGCCAGCGTGTGGACTACCTGTCGATCCTGGAAAACCTCGAGGTCGATCCCGGCCAGGCCGTGGCCAAGGTCATCATCAACTCGCGGACCGGCACTATCGTGATCGGGCAGAACGTCAAGGTATCGCCGGCGGCAGTGACCCACGGCAGCTTGACCGTGACCATCACCGAAGACCCGATCGTCAGCCAGCCGGGACCTTTGTCCAACGGCCAGACGGCGGTGGTGCCGCGCTCGCGCGTCAACGCCCAGCAGGAAGCCAAGCCGATGTTCAAGTTCGGCCCGGGAACTACCCTGGATGAGATTGTCCGCGCGGTGAACCAGGTGGGCGCAGCGCCCGGCGACTTGATGGCGATCCTCGAAGCCCTGAAACAGGCCGGCGCCTTGCAAGCCGACCTGATCGTGATTTGAGGCCGTGGCCATGGATATGCGCAAGAGCGGGATCAGCAGCACGGCGGACTCGGGGTCTTACTCCGACCTGAACCGGCTCAACCAGCTCAAGGTGGGCGACAAGAACAGCGAAGCGAATATGCGCAAGGTGGCGCAGGAGTTCGAGTCGTTGTTCTTGAGCGAGATGCTCAAGTCGATGCGCTCGGCCACCGAAGCGTTGGGTAAGGACAACCCGATGAACACGCCGGCCGCCAAGCAGTACCAGGAAATGTACGACCAGCAGCTCGCGGTGTCGTTGTCCCGCGAGGGCGGCGGTATCGGCCTGGCCGACGTGCTGATGCGCCAGATGCAGAAGAACAAACCGGTGGACGCCCAGGCAGCCACCTTGCAGGGCCCCGCAGCCGCGGAGCCGGCGAAGAAGGTCGATGTGCCGACGGAAATCGCCGCCGGTACCCAGGCCGACGGACCGCTGGGCCGCTCCAATGGCCAGCGTCCGCTGTGGGCGTATCGCGTGGCCGAGCCCCAGGCGGGCGCGGCGGCCTCCCATAGCAATGACATGGAACTGATGAACCAGCGCCGAATCGCGTTGCCGAGCAAGCTGACCGACCGTCTGCTCGCCGGCATCGTGCCGAGCACCGATGCGGCTGTCGCCCAGCCCGCGCCACTGCGTAACAGCGCTGCCCAGGACAACGTGATCAACAGCGCCGCGCGCAGCTTTGCCGTGCCAAGCGGGCGCATGCAGGTCTACGGGCGTGCCGTGGCCCAGCCACCGCTGGCGCCGGCGAAAAAGGCCTTCAGTTCGCAGGACGAATTTGTCGCCACCATGCTGCCGATGGCCAAGGCCGCCGCCGCACGTATTGGGGTCGATCCGAAGTACCTGGTGGCCCAGGCCGCGCTGGAAACCGGCTGGGGTAAATCGGTGATGCGCGCCGAGGACGGCAGCAGCAGTCACAACCTGTTCGGCATCAAGGCCGGGCAGAGTTGGCAGGGCGGCCAGGCGCGCGCGATCACCAGCGAGTTCCGCGATGGGGCGATGGTCAAGGAGACGGCGCAATTCCGTTCCTACAACTCCTATCAGGACAGCTTCCACGACCTGGTGACGTTGCTGCAAAGCAATGATCGCTATAAAGAAGTTGTGAAGTCAGCCGACAACCCGGAACAGTTTGTACGCGAGTTGCAAAAAGCCGGATATGCAACCGACCCGGACTACGCCAGCAAGATTTCGCAGATCGCAAAAACGATGAACAGTTACCAGAATTACGCTGCCGTTGGCGCAACCACCCATTTATAAGGTCTGAACCATGAGTTTGCTCAGTATCGGGATGTCAGGGCTCAACGCCTCCCAAGGATCGCTGTCGGTCTTGAGTAACAACATTGCCAACGCCAACACCTCGGGCTACTCGCGCCAGCAGACCACTCAGAACGCCAGCGCCTCGAACCCGTATGGCGGCGTGTTCATCGGCAGCGGCACCACCCTGGCGGATGTGCGCCGGGTGTACAACGAATTCCTCGACGCGGCGTATCAGAACAGCACTGCGTTGAATAATGACGCCAAGGCCTATGCGGCCCAGGCGAATGCGGTAGACAAGACGCTGTCGGACAAGACCACCGGCATGTCTTCGGTGCTCAGCGCCTTCTTCGCCGCCGTGCAGACCTCGGCGGCCAACCCGAGCGATGTGTCTGCGCGCCAGGTATTGCTGACCAGCGCCCAGACCCTGAGCAACCGCTTCAACGCGATCTCCGGCCAGTTGAACCAGCAGAAAGAGACGATCAACAGCCAGTTGAAAACCATGAGCGATCAGGTCAACCAGTTGACCTCGTCGATTGCCTCGCTCAACAAACAGATCACCCAGGCCCAGGGCTCGAACAACAGCGCGCCGGCCAACCTGCTGGATGCGCGTAACGAAGCCGTGCGTTCGCTCAACGAGCTGGTGGGCGTCACCACCAGCGAAAAGAATGGCGTGTTCAGCGTCAGCACCGGTACCGGTCAATCCCTGGTGCTGGGCGACCAGTCCAATACCATCTCGGCGGTTCCGAGCAACAGCGACACCAGCCAGTACACCATCCAGCTCAACATGAGCGGTGGCACCTCGGTGGACATCGGCAGCGTACTGAGTGGCGGCAGCATTGGCGGCCTGTTGCGTTATCGCAGCGATATGCTGATGCCGGCCATCAATGACCTGGGCCGTATCGCCATTGCCACCGCCGAGACGATCAACAGCCAGCTGGGCCAGGGCCTGGACCTGAACGGCGAGTTCGGCTCCTCGTTGTTCAAGGACATCAACAGCGCCGCGGCCATCGCCCAGCGCAGCCAGGGTGCCGTCGGCAACAGTGCCGGCTCGGGCAACCTGAACGTGACGATCAAGGACTCCAGCAAGCTGTCGACCTACGACTACAAGGTCACCTTCACCAGCGCCAACAACTACACCGTGGTGCGTTCCGACGGCAAGGCCATGGGTGCCTTCGACGTGACCACCACGCCGCCACCGGTGATCGACGGTTTCACCCTGGCGCTGAACGGCGGCGGGCCGATGGCCGCCGGTGACAGCTTCAAGGTCAGCCCGACCGCCAATGGGGCCACCAATATCGGTACCGATCTGAAGGACGCCAACAAACTCGCGTTCGCCGGCCCGTTGCTGGGCGAGGGCAGCAAGACCAACCAGGGCACCGGGACGTTCACGCCACCGACCCTGACCGTGCCAATCGACATTCACGGCGGCGCCGACACCGCGCAGCTGCGGACCGGGATCGAGCACTCGATGCCGGTGAAGATGGTCTTCGGCAAGCCTGCCGCCGACGGCACTCAGACCTACACAGTCAACGATGCCCAGGGCAACCCGATCGGCACCGGCAGCATCATCCCGGGCCAGAGCAACAAGATCACCATCGACGTGCCGATGCGCGATGCCAACGGTGCGTTGGTGGTGCCGGCGAAAAGCTTCAAGTTCGACACCACGGTCGGCGGTGCGCCGTCCGAAGGTGACAGCACCACGTTCTCGTTCAACGCCTCGGGCAAGTCGGACAACCGCAACGCCCAGTCGCTGCTCGACCTGCAGACCAAGGCGACGGTCGGCCTGAACGATGGTGCCAGCGGCATGAGCCTGGTCGGGGCCAACAGCAACCTGGTTTCGACCGTGGGCGCCAAGGCGGCTTCGGCCAATACCGACAACACCGCGACCGGTGCGGTGCTCAAGGCCAACCAGGATGCACGCAACTCGGTGTCCCAGGTCAACCTGGACGAAGAGGCGGGCGACATGATCAAGTTCCAGCAGTACTACACCGCGTCGTCGCAGATCATCAAGGCCGCGCAAGAAACCTTCAGCACGCTGATCAATAGCCTTTAAGGGAGCCTGGGACGATGCGTATTTCTACCGCTCAGTATTTCGACACGACGACCGCCAAGTATTCGGATAACTATTCCAGCGTGGTCAAGGCGCAGAACCAGGCCACCACGGGCATTCGCGTGGAAACCGCGGCGGATGATCCGGTGGCGGCGGCGCGCCTGCTGATGCTGCAACAGCAGAAGGACTTGCTTGGCCAGTTCAACGGCAACATCACCAGCCTGAAGAACTCGCTGACCAACGAAGAAAGCGTGCTCAACTCGATCAACGATGCGCTGCAAGCGGCCAGCACCCTGGCCCTGCAGGCTGGTGGCTCGCTCAGTGACGCGGACCGCAAATCGATCGCCGGCCAGATCGGCGCCCTCGAAGACCAGGTGCTGGGCTTGCTCAACAGCAAGGACTCGTCGGGCAACTACCTGTTTTCCGGCTCCAAGACTTCGACGCCGCCCTACAGCCGCAACAGCGACGGTACCTACACCTATCAGGGCGATGAAACCCCGCTGAGTCTGCAGGTTTCCGACACGCTCAAAGTGAGCGCGGGCGATACCGGCAAGAGCATCATGTCGGGCGCCGTCAACTCGGGCCGCACCCAGGCGACCTGGATTCAGCCAGCGATTCCTCCGGCGCCGCCGGTGGTCAACGACAACAAAGTGTCGGTGTCGGCCGGCCTGGTGACGTCGGGCAGCGATTACACGCGTAAATTCGCCGATGGCCAGCCCTACAAGCTGACCTTCACCAGCAGCACGCAGTACACCGTGACCGACAAGGACGGCAACGACATCACGTCGGAGATCCCGGGCAACGGCACCTTCGACTCCACCAAGGAAGGCGCTTCCACGGTGAGCCTGCGTGGCGTGAACTTCGATATCAACCTGGACCTCAAGGGTGTCGCGCCCGGGCCGGACTCCGATGCGCTGGTCGGGGGGCGTTCCTTCAGCCTGGCGGCCAAGCCGGACACCTTCGGGGTCTCGCGCACTGCCAGCAACGCGTCCACCGCGCAGTTGACCAACGCCCAGGTGACCAACCAGGCCGCCTACGCCAGTACGTTCCCGGCGAACAGCGGGGCGGTGATCAAGTTCACCAGCGGCACCGCCTACGAGGTGTATGCCCAGCCCTACACCGCCAACAGCAAGGCAATCGCCACCGGTGATACCGGCGGTGGGACGACGGTCACGGCGGCGGGTGTGACCTTCGACGTCAGCGGCACGCCGCAGGCGGGCGATCAGTTCGCCGTATCGGCCAGCACCCAGAAGACCCAGAACGCACTGGATACCCTGAGCCAGTTGCGCCAGGCCCTGGAGCAGCCGGCTGACGGCAATCCGGCGGCGACACTCAAGCTCAAGGATGTGATCAACTCGTCCGTTGCCAACCTTGCCAACTCCCGGGCCCAGGTCGACAACGTGCGTGGCTCCATCGGTGCGCGGACCGCGGCGCTGGATATCCAGACCGCCGAAAACACGAGCATTGGCCTGGCCAACACCAGCACCATGAGCGACCTGGGCAACATCGACACCGCGCAGGCGGCGATCAACCTGACGCTGCAACAGACCATGCTGCAAGCCTCTCAGGCGGCCTTCGTGAAAATCTCCCAGCTGACCCTGTTCAGCAGAATGTGACTTTCACCGCGCAAAAACGACGGCCCACCCCGGAAACGGGGTGGGCCGTTGTCGTTTTTGCGACTTAATTGTTTGAAGGTTTTGAATAAACCACAGAGAATTGAGTGACCTGTGAGTCATAAAGCGCATCTTCACTGTATCGTGCGAAAAGGATAAGTCGCCTGCGGGTCTTTGTTTGGCGGCTTTCAGCGAGATTTTTGCGGGGTCATCCCCTTTTATTGTCAGCATCCGGCGAGCCTGTTCGCGGGATGTTCTCCAGCTATTTAGTATTGGGAAGCCACAATGATTGGCATAAAAAGCATCGCCAGTTACGTGCCGGCCGACGGGATCGATAACTACGCCCAGGGTGCCAAATTCGCCAAGGATGAAGAGTTCATCATCGGCAAGATCGGTTCGGCCTTTCTGCCACGCAAGGATGCGGTGCAGGAAACCTCCGATCTGTGTGTCGAGGCGGTCAACGCTTTGTTTGCCAACAACCCGGATTTGAAGCGTGAGTCCATCGACGCGCTGATCGTCGTGACCCAGAACGGCGACGAAGAGGGTTTGCCCCACACGGCGGCTATCGTCCAGGACAAACTGGGCCTGCCGACCCACGTGGCGGCGTTCGATATTTCCCTGGGCTGCTCCGGCTACGTCTATGGCATCTATGCCATGAAAGGCTTCATGGAAGCCGCCGGCCTGAAAAACGGCCTGCTGATCACCGCCGACCCGTATTCGAAGATCGTCGACCCGGAAGACCGCAACACCACCATGTTGTTCGGCGACGCCGCCACGGCGACCTGGATGGGTGAAGATGCGCCGTGGTTGCTCGGCAAATCCAAGTTCGGCACCGACGGTTCCGGCGCGCCGCACTTGAAAGTCAGCGACGGGGTGTTCTTCATGAATGGCCGTCAGGTGTTCAACTTCGCCTTGCTCAAGGTACCGGCGCACCTGCATGAGCTGCTCGATGAGTCGCAGCTCAAGGCCGAAGACATCGATGCGTTCTGTATCCACCAGGGCAGCGCGGCGATCGTCGATGCCGTGGCGCGCCGTTTCGAAGACGCGCCGCTGGACAAATTCATCAAGGACATGGTCGAGACCGGCAACACCGTGTCTTCGAGCATTCCGTTGCTGCTGGAAAAGCACGTGATGGACGCGACCTGGAAGCGGGTCGCGGTCAGCGGGTTTGGTGTGGGCCTGTCGTGGGGATCGGCGATTCTCTATCGTCCGTGACTGCCTGATAGGCTGAACAGCACCTTTAAATGAAGACGCCGATGATTGAAGAGTCATCGGCGTTTTTTATTTGGCGCCAGAAAAACCGGCAAATGCGGGGTTTCAGGCCGGTGTAAACCCTTGAATTTCAAGGGGTGGCACGGTGCTAGTAAAAAATTTCAAAAAAACCCTCAAGCAACCGCTCACCACGACGATAACTATTACGTAGGTTCTCAGGCCACACCCGGCGGTTGCCAGGGCCGGAAGCCGCAGTATCCATCCAACGAGGATTTCGTCATGGCTTTAACAGTAAACACTAACATTGCTTCCATCACTACCCAGAACGGCCTTGGCAAAGCGGCCAGCTCGCTGCAAACCTCCATGCAGCGTCTGTCCACCGGCCTGAGCATCAACAGCGCCAAAGACAACGCCGCCGGCCTGCAGATCTCCAACCGTCTGACCAGCCAGATCAACGGCCTGGGCCAGGCAGTCAAGAACGCCAACGATGGTATCTCCATCGCGCAAACCGCTGAAGGCGCAATGCAGGCTTCGACCGACATTCTGCAAAAAATGCGTACCCTGGCTCTGTCCTCGGCTACCGGCTCCCTGAGCGACGCCGACCGTACTTCCAACCAGGAAGAATACCAGGCTCTGACTTCGGAACTGACCCGTATCTCCCAGACCACTACTTTCGGTGGCCAGAAGCTGCTGGACGGTTCGTACGGCACCAAGTCGATCCAGGTCGGCGCCAACGCCAACGAAACCATCAACCTGTCCCTGGACAACGTTGCGGCCAACAACATCGGTTCCCAGCAGATCAAGAGCGTGGGCGTTGCCCCTAGCGCTACTGGTGTTGCAGGCGGCGTGATCGGCGTCACCGGTAACGGCCAGACTGCCAGCGTCACCGTAGCTGCCGGCGCATCGGCCAAAACCATCGCCAGCCAACTGAACGGCGCTGTAGGTGGCCTGAGCGCTTCCGCCAGCACTGAAGCTCAGTTCACTGTGGGCGCTGCTGCCAAGACTGCTCCTGCTACCTTCACCATGACCATCGGTGGTCAAGCCACTACCTTCACCGGTGTGACTGACACTGCCAGCCTGGCTGACCAACTGAAGTCCAACGCCGCCAAACTGGGCATCAGCGTTAACTACGACGAATCCAAAGGCACCCTGTCGGTGAAATCCGACTCCGGTGAAAACCTGGCCTTCAGCGCTTCGACCGACGCCGGTTCGATCACTGTTGCCACCAAAAACGGTTCGGGCGTCTACGGTGCCGGTGTTGCACTGGCTGACGGCATCATCGCCACTGGCGCTGTGAACCTGGACTCGTCCAAAGGCTACGCCCTGAACGGTGCTGGTGTAACCGGTCTGTTCGCTGCTGCCGGTACTGCCGCTGCTTCGACCAAGACTTCGGTTGCTCAAACCGACGTGACCAGCGCTTTCAACGCGCAATCGGCCATCGCTGTAATCGACAAAGCCATCGGCGGCATCGACAGCGTACGTTCGGGCCTGGGTGCTGTTCAGAACCGTCTGACCACTACCGTAGACAACCTGACCAACATTCAGAAGAACTCCACCGCTGCACGTTCGACTGTACAAGACACCGACTTCGCTGCTGAAACAGCCGAGTTGACCAAGCAACAAACCCTGCAGTCGGCCGCTACCGCGATCCTGTCGCAAGCCAACCAACTGCCATCCTCTGTACTGAAACTGCTTCAGTAATAGCGGCGCTTGGTAACTGACGGAGGGGCGCGTTTACGTGCCCTTTCGTCTTTTCAGTTGTAGAGGAGATTGGACATGGACATGAGTGTAAAGCTGGCCTCGTCTTATCCACCGGTTGCCCCGCAAAGCGCGACCACCCCTGTTGTTGCAGACAAAGACAAGACCAGGGTCGAGCCGATTGCGCCGTCCTCGGCTGAGCCTGAACGGGCTGACCTGGAAAAGGCTGTCACTGATATTCGCGAATTCGTACAAGCGGCCCAGCGCAAACTGGATTTTTCCATTGATGACACGACCCACCGGGTGGTGGTCAAGGTGATCGCCACCGAGAGCGGTGAAGTGATTCGCCAGATTCCATCGGAAACGGCCTTGAAGCTCGCACAAAGCCTGGCGACTGCCAGCCATGTGCTGTTTGACGAAAAGGTCTGAACTGGCACGAAACTTGTTGCAGTGATTTTCTTGAAGTGTTGTTCGCCAAGAAAACGGCAACTACTGGATTAGGAGAGAGACGATGGCGAGTACAACGGTTAACGGTGTTGGATCGGGCATCGACATTCAGGGCATCGTGAAGTCCCTGGTGGCTGCTGATAGTGCGCCGAAGCAGACGCAGATCAACACCCAGTCGCAGAAGGCTACCACCCAGCTGTCGTCGATCGGCAAGATCCAGGCTGCGCTGGACGCCTTTCGTGGTTATCTCAAGAGCACTACGGACGACAACAGCTTCAGCGGCTTGACCGGTACCTCGTCGAACGAAAAGGTCGCGACCATGACCACTGCGGCGGGGGCGGCCAACGGCAGTTTCAACCTGGTGGTCAACAAGCTCGCGCAGCCTTCCAAGCTGTCGACCGCTACCTTGGCGGGCGGTGCGTCGACCGTCGTCAACAAAGGCACCACGGCCACCACGTTGACCATTTCCCAGTCCGGCAAGAAGTTCGACCTGAGCGTTCCGCCGGGTGCGACCTTGAAGCAGGTGCGTGACTCCATCAACACGCAGTTCGGCACCTCCGGCCTGAGCGCCAACATCGTGACGGACTCCACCGGTTCGCGCATGGTCCTGACGTCCACCACCGGTGGTGTGGGCTCGGACCTGACGCTGTCGGGCAACTCAGGCATCGACACCGGCTACACCGTGATCGACACGCCGCAGAACGCCGAATACACCATTGACGGTGTGGCGTACACGTCCAAGACCAACAACATCACCGAAGCGGTGAGTGGTGTGAGCATCAAGCTGTTGTCGGTCTCGCCGCCCGTGAGCAGCACCGACTCGACGAAATCGGTCACGACCATTTCCGTCACCACCAGCACCACGGCGCTGAAGTCCGGGGTCAAGGGTTTCGTCGACAGCTACAACGCCTTGCTCAAGGCCATGAACGCCGAAACCAAGGTGACCAAGGACGCGGCCGGTAACTCTGTGCCGGCGGCGTTGACCGGTGACGCGAACATGCGCTCCCTGCAGACGGCATTGCGCAACGAGTTCAACGCCCAGTCCGGCATGGGCGCCTTCAAGTCTCTGGCGCAGTTTGGCGTGAGCACCGACTCGGCCACCGGCCTGTTGGTACTCAACGACAAGGACTTCGACAAGGCGGTACTGACCAACGCGGCGGACATCAGCAGCATGTTCAGTGGCAAGACCGGGCTGCTGGCACGCATGACGGCAGCGACCGACGACTACGCCAAGCCGACCACCGGGATCTTCGCCACGCGTTCCACGTCGCTGTCGGACAGTTTGAAGAAATTGACCCAGGACCAGACCGACCTGGATGCGCATGTGACTGACCTGACCGCCAGCCTGACCCGGAAATATACCGCCATGGACACCCTGGTGGCGCAGTTGCGTCAGCAAAGTAACAACATCCTGGGTACGCTCAACGCTTTGAACAATCAGAAGAACAATTGATTGATCGCGCATGAAAAAGCCCAGGTCATGCGACCTGGGCTTTGTTGTTGATAAGACCGGCGGGTTAAAGTTTTTTGTGAGCTCGTCGACATAATGGTTACTGAAACCCTATTCGCTGTCGCCTGTCACGAGGTAGAACCATGAATCCCATGCGAGCCCTTCGCCAATACCAGAAGGTCAATTCCCACGCCCAGATCTCCGAAGCCAGCCCGCACCGCCTGGTGCAGATGCTGATGGAGGGCGGGCTCGACCGCATGGCGCAGGCCAAGGGTGCGCTGGCGCGGGGTGACATCGCGCAGAAGGGCCTGATGCTCGGCAAGGCTGTCGACATCATCATCGGTCTGCGTGACGGCCTGGATGCCGAGAAGAGTGAAGATCCTGCCTACATCCAGCAACTGGAAAGCCTGTACGCGTACATGACCAACCGTTTGATGGAAGCCAATCTGCACAACGACGCCAGCATGATCGACGAAGTCGCCCGTTTGCTGATTACCGTGAAAGAGGGCTGGGATGCCATCGCAACACCACAAGGTGAAGCACAATAAGGCCGAGCGCCTTGAGGAACACGTCATGAGCCAAGCACTTCAACGCATTGATGAAACCCGTGAAGCCCTGATCGATGCGCTGGCGGAACGCAACTGGGACGCCATTGGCGAACTGGATATGGGATGCCGCAACGTGATCGAGCAAGTGCTGAACGAAGCGCCGGTGGACGAAGATGTGCTGCGCGAGAAGCTCGAAAGCCTGTTGGCGGTCTACCAGCAATTGCTGGAAGTGACCACAGGTGAGCGGCAGGCGATTTTTGAAGAGATGTCGCTGATCAACCGAGCTAAAAATGCGTCAAAGGTTTACCATCTGTTCGGCTGAACGGGCCCAGTTAATCCGAACGGTGCGTCATATATTTGACTATGCCCGCATTTTTGACTTAACTAGTGCTGTTTTCAGATTTCAGACGGTTGCAGCGCAGAAAATGCCTACAGCTATCTAGATTGCCCCGATTCGAGGGCATTTGAGTTAACTAGGGAAGTTGCTATTGCATGTGGCGTGAAACCAAAATTCTGCTGATTGATGACGATAGCGTCCGCCGCCGCGATTTAGCGGTGATTTTGAATTTTCTTGGCGAAGAAAATTTGCCCTGCGGTAGCCATGATTGGCAGCAGGCGGTCAGCTCATTGTCATCGAGCCGTGAAGTCATTTGTGTGCTGATCGGGACGGTAAACGCTCCTGGCGCAGTTCTGGGCCTGTTAAAGACACTCTCAACCTGGGATGAGTTCCTTCCGGTTTTGCTAATGGGCGAAATTTCTTCTGTCGACCTGCCGGAAGACCAGCGCCGCCGGGTGCTTTCCACCCTGGAAATGCCCCCCAGCTACAGCAAATTGCTAGATTCCCTGCACCGCGCCCAGGTCTATCGCGAGATGTACGACCAGGCCCGCGAGCGTGGTCGCCACCGCGAACCCAACCTGTTCCGCAGCCTGGTCGGCACCAGCCGCGCCATCCAGCACGTGCGCCAGATGATGCAGCAAGTGGCCGATACCGACGCCAGCGTGCTGATCCTCGGCGAGTCGGGAACCGGCAAGGAAGTGGTGGCGCGCAACCTGCACTACCACTCCAAGCGTCGCGACGGACCCTTCGTGCCGGTCAACTGCGGGGCGATCCCGGCAGAGTTGCTCGAAAGCGAACTGTTCGGCCACGAGAAGGGCGCCTTTACCGGGGCGATCACCAGCCGCGCCGGGCGTTTCGAGCTGGCCAACGGCGGCACCCTGTTCCTCGACGAAATCGGCGACATGCCGCTGCCGATGCAGGTCAAGCTGCTGCGCGTGTTGCAGGAGCGTACCTTCGAGCGCGTGGGCAGCAACAAAACCCAGAGCATCGATGTGCGCATCATCGCGGCCACCCACAAGAACCTCGAAAGCATGATCGAGGTGGGCAGCTTCCGTGAAGACTTGTACTACCGCCTCAACGTATTCCCCATCGAGATGGCACCGCTGCGCGAGCGCGTGGAGGACATCCCGCTGCTGATGAACGAACTGATCTCGCGCATGGAGCACGAGAAGCGCGGCTCCATCCGCTTCAACTCGGCGGCGATCATGTCCCTGTGCCGACACGGCTGGCCGGGCAACGTCCGCGAGTTGGCCAACCTGGTGGAGCGCATGGCGATCATGCACCCTTACGGCGTGATCGGCGTGGTCGAGCTGCCGAAGAAATTCCGCTACGTCGACGACGAAGACGAGCAACTGGTGGACAGCATCCGCAGCGACATGGAAGAGCGGGTCGCCATCAATGGCCACACGCCGGACTTCGGTTCCACCGCCATGCTGCCGCCGGAAGGCCTGGACCTCAAGGACTACCTTGGCAACCTGGAGCAGGGGCTGATCCAGCAGGCTCTGGACGACGCCAACGGCATCGTCGCCCGCGCCGCCGAACGCCTGCGCATCCGTCGTACCACACTGGTGGAGAAGATGCGCAAATACGGGATGAGTCGTCGAGAAGGCGATGAACAGGCAGATGATTGACGCCTGTTTTTCAAACCGCTGATTTATCAGCGGTTTTTTTTCGGCACAAGTATTGCTACAGCCCTCGCAACGCACCGTTTCACTGACGGTCAGCCAAGCGAGAGAGCATGATGCCCCACGCCGTCCAACTATCTTCGGTCCCTGATCTCCAGGGGCCTGCGCCTTCTGTAGAACAGCTCAGCCGCCATGGCCTGGAACAGGCTTTTTCGCTGTTCAACCAGATGTCCAGCCAACTGACGGACTCCTACAGCCTGCTCGAAGCCCGGGTCTCGGAACTCAAGGGCGAACTGGCGGTGGTCAGCGCCCAGCGCATGCAAGAACTGGCCGAGAAAGAGCGCCTGGCCAACCGTCTGCAAAACCTGCTGTCGCTGTTGCCGGGCGGTGTGATCGTCATCGACGACCAGGGCCGTGTGCGCGAAGCCAACCCGGCAGCCAGCGACATGCTCGGCCTGCCGCTGGAAGGCGAGTTGTGGCGCGAAGTCATCAGTCGCTGCTTTGCCCCGCGTGAAGACGACGGTCACGAAATCTCGCTCAAGGACGGTCGTCGCCTGTCCATCGCCACCCGTTCCCTGGACGCCGAGCCCGGGCAACTGGTGCTGCTCAATGACTTGACTGAAACCCGTCACTTGCAGGACCAGTTGGCGCGTCATGAGCGGCTGTCGTCCCTGGGGCGGATGGTCGCTTCTTTGGCGCATCAGATCCGCACGCCCCTGTCGGCGGCGTTGATCTACGCCAGTCATTTGACTGATGAACAATTGCCCGCTTCGACGCACCAGCGTTTTGCCGGGCGCCTGAAAGAGCGCCTGCACGAGCTGGAGCATCAGGTGCGCGACATGCTGGTATTTGCCCGGGGGGAGTTGCCGCTGACCGATCGCGTCAGCCCTGGCGAACTGATGCAGGCGTTGCAGGCGGCGGCTGCTACCCATATCCAGGACGTCCAGGTGCGCTGGCAGTGCGACAGCCACGTGGGTGAGTTGCTGTGCAATCGCGACACCCTGGTCGGTTCCTTGCTCAACCTGATCGAAAACGCCGTCCAGGCCAGCGGCTCGGGGGCGCGTCTCAAAGTGCACCTGTACGGCCGTGGTCAAACCCTGCGGCTGTGCATCAGTGACAGCGGCAGCGGTATCGATCCTGCCGTGTTGCAGCGCCTCGGCGAACCGTTTTTTACCACCAAGACCAACGGCACTGGCCTGGGCCTGACCGTGGTCAAGGCTGTGGCACGGGCTCATCAGGGAGAATTGCAACTGCATTCGCGCCTGGGGCGCGGCACTTGTGCATTGATGACGTTGCCGCTGTTTTCAGGCGCGGCAAGCGCGGAGTAAAAAGCATGGCTATCAAGGTTTTGTTGGTGGAAGACGATCGCGCCCTGCGTGAAGCATTGGCTGACACGCTGCTGCTGGCGGGCCATGACTACCGGGCGGTCGGTTCTGCCGAGGACGCCTTGGAGGCCGTCGAGCAAGAGTCGTTCAGCCTGGTGGTCAGTGACGTCAACATGCCGGGCATGGACGGCCATCAGCTGCTGGGCCTGTTGCGCGCGCGCCAGCCGCAATTGCCGGTGCTGTTGATGACCGCCCACGGTGCGGTAGAGCGCGCGGTGGACGCCATGCGCCAGGGCGCGGCGGATTACCTGGTCAAGCCCTTCGAGCCCAAGGCGCTGATCGAACTGGTGGCCCGTCATGCCCTTGGGGTGATCGCGGTGGTGGAGGGCGAAGGCCCGATCGCCTTCGAACCGGCCAGTGCGCAATTGCTGGAGCTGGCCGCCCGCGTGGCGCGCAGTGATTCCACCGTGCTGATTTCCGGCGAGTCCGGCACCGGCAAGGAAGTGCTGGCGCGGTATATCCACCAGCAATCGACCCGGGCCAAGCAACCCTTTATCGCGATCAACTGCGCGGCGATCCCCGACAACATGCTCGAAGCCACGCTGTTCGGCCATGAAAAGGGCTCCTTCACCGGCGCCATCGCGGCCCAGGCCGGCAAATTCGAACAGGCCGATGGCGGCACCATTCTGCTCGATGAAATTTCGGAAATGCCCCTGGGCCTGCAAGCCAAACTGCTGCGGGTGTTGCAGGAGCGCGAAGTGGAGCGGGTCGGCGCACGCAAGCCGATCCAGCTGGATATCCGTGTGGTCGCCACCACCAACCGCGACCTGGCGGGCGAAGTGGCGGCGGGGCGCTTCCGTGAAGACCTGTACTACCGGCTGTCGGTGTTCCCCCTGGCCTGGCGCCCACTGCGCGAGCGGCCGGCCGACATCATCCCGTTGGCCGAGCGCCTGCTGAGCAACCACGTCAAAAAAATGAAGCACGCCCAGGCGCGGCTGTCGGCGGAGGCCCAGGCGTGTCTGGTGGCTTACCCGTGGCCGGGTAACGTGCGTGAACTGGATAACGCCATCCAGCGCGCGCTGATCCTGCAACAGGGCGGCTTGATCCAGCCTCAGGATTTCTGCCTGGCCATGGGCGCAGGGGTGGCGCCGCTACCCAGCCTGGCACCTGCACCGGTGGTGGTCGCTGAAGCGGAGTCCGCCGGCGCGCTGGGCGATGACCTGCGTCGCCGCGAATTCCAGATGATCATCGACACCCTGCGTTCCGAGCGCGGCCGCCGCAAGGAAGCTGCCGAACGTTTGGGGATCAGCCCGCGCACCCTGCGCTACAAGCTGGCGCAGATGCGCGACGCGGGCATGGATGTGGAAGCGTACCTGTTCGCCACCTGACCCGCGGGGTTGGGCAAAAATTTAGGCCGACAGGGTTTGTCGCCTTTTCTTACGAGTCGCCACGGATCTGGCACCCTTGTTGCTACCACCCCTAGTAACTGCTGCGTAGTGTCAAAAAATTGCGGGTTGTCGGAGAGAGAAGGTCATGAGCCAGGGTATTGAGTTCAATCGGTTGATGTTGGATATGCGCTCCATGCAAATGGATGCCATGAGTCAGCCGAAATCCGTCGCACAAGCGCCGGAATTGGGCCAAAGCAGTTTTGCCGACATGCTGGGCCAGGCCATCAACAAGGTCAGTGATACCCAGCAAGCCTCCAGCCAGTTGGCCAACGCCTTCGAGATCGGTAAAAGCGGCGTCGACCTCACCGATGTGATGATCGCCTCGCAAAAAGCCAGCGTTTCCTTCCAGGCCTTGACCCAGGTGCGCAACAAGTTGGTTCAGGCCTATCAAGACATCATGCAGATGCCGGTTTAAGGACGAGATTTAAGTCATGGCAGAAGCAGTCGTGGACAACGTACCCGCCAAGGCAGAAGGCAAGCCGCCACTGTTTGGCCTGTCGTTCCTGGAAAACCTCTCCGAAATGACCATGCTGCGTCAGGTGGGCCTGTTGGTCGGCCTGGCGGCGAGCGTGGCGATTGGTTTTGCCGTGGTGCTGTGGTCGCAGCAACCCGATTACCGGCCGCTGTACGGCAGCCTGGCGGGCATGGACTCCAAGGCGATCATGGAAACCCTGGCCGCCGCCGACATTGCCTACACCGTAGAGCCCAACTCCGGGGCGCTGCTGGTCAAGGCCGATGACGTGGCCCGTGCGCGCATGAAGCTGGCCGCCGCTGGTGTGACCCCGTCGGACGCCAATATCGGTTTCGAAATCCTCGACAAGGACCAGGGCCTGGGTACCAGCCAGTTCATGGAAGCCACCCGTTACCGCCGTGGCCTGGAAGGTGAACTGGCACGGACCATCTCCAGCCTCAACAATGTCAAGGGCGCCCGTGTGCACCTGGCCATCCCGAAAAGCTCGGTGTTTGTGCGCGACGAGCGCAAGCCGAGCGCTTCGGTGCTGGTCGAGCTGTTCGCTGGCCGCTCCCTGGAGCCCGGCCAGGTGCTGGCGATCATCAACCTGGTGGCCACCAGCGTTCCCGAGCTGAGCAAATCGCAGATCACCGTGGTGGACCAGAAGGGCAACCTGCTGTCCGACCAGGCCGAGAACTCCGCGCTGACCCAGGCCGGCAAGCAGTTCGACTACAGCCGTCGCATGGAAAGCATGCTCACCCAGCGCGTGCATAACATTCTGCAACCGGTGCTCGGCAACGACCGCTACAAGGCCGAAGTGTCGGCGGACGTCGACTTCAGCGCCGTCGAGTCCACCTCCGAACAGTTCAACCCGGACCAGCCTGCGCTGCGCAGCGAGCAGTCCACCAACGAACAACGCACCGCCAGCAATGGCCCGCAAGGTGTGCCGGGTGCCCTGAGCAACCAGCCGCCGACCCCGGCCTCCGCGCCGCAGACCACCGGTGGCGCCACTGCGTCCGCCGGTGCCGTGCAGCCTGGCCAGCCATTGCTTGACGCCAACGGCCAGCAGATCATGGACCCGGCCACCGGCCAGCCGATGCTCGCGCCGTACCCGTCGGACAAGCGCAACCAGTCCACCAAGAACTTCGAGCTGGACCGTTCCATCAGCCACACCAAGCAGCAGCAGGGCCGTATCAATCGCCTGTCGGTGTCGGTGGTGGTCGATGATCAGGTCAAGGTCAACCCGGCGGACGGCGCCGTTACCCGTGCCCCGTGGAGTGCCGACGAATTGGCGCGCTTCACCCGCCTGGTGCAGGACGCCGTCGGTTTCGACGCCAGCCGTGGCGACAGCGTCAGTGTGATCAACATGCCGTTCTCCGCCGAGCGCGGCGAAGTGATTGCCGACCCGGCGTTCTACACCCAGCCGTGGTTCTGGGACATCGTCAAGCAAGTGCTGGGCGTGTTGTTCATCCTGGTGCTGGTGTTCGGCGTGCTGCGCCCGGTGCTCAACAACATCACCGGCCATGGCAAGAAACAGCTGGCCCTGGCCGGCGGCGACGTCGAGCTGGGTGGCATGGGCGGCCTGGATGGCGAGCTGGCCAACGACCGCGTGAGCCTCGGCGGACCGCAAAGCATCCTCTTGCCAAGCCCGAGCGAAGGCTATGACGCTCAGCTGAACGCAATCAAGAGTCTGGTGGCAGAAGACCCGGGCCGTGTGGCCCAGGTCGTGAAAGAGTGGATCAACGCAGATGAGTGATAATCGAGCCGCTGTTGCCAAGCTCACCAAGGTCGACAAAGCCGCAGTCCTGCTGCTGTCCCTCGGTGAAACCGACGCCGCCCAAGTGCTGCGCCACATGGGCCCCAAAGAGGTCCAGCGCGTGGGCGTGGCCATGGCGCAGATGCGCAATGTGCACCGCGAGCAGGTCGAGCAGGTGATGAGCGAGTTCGTCGAGATCGTCGGCGACCAGACCAGCCTGGGCGTCGGCTCCGACAGCTACATCCGCAAGATGCTCACCTCGGCCCTGGGCGAAGACAAGGCCAACGGCCTGATCGACCGCATTCTGCTGGGCGGCAACACCAGCGGCCTGGACAGCCTCAAGTGGATGGAGCCGCGCGCCGTGGCCGACGTGATCCGCTACGAACACCCGCAGATCCAGGCGATCGTGGTGGCGTACCTGGACCCGGACCAGGCCGGCGAAGTGCTTGGCCACTTCGACCATAAAGTGCGCCTGGACATCATCCTGCGTGTCTCGTCGCTGAACACCGTGCAGCCGGCGGCCCTCAAGGAACTCAACACGATTCTGGAGAAGCAGTTCTCCGGCAACTCCAATGCCTCGCGCACCACCCTGGGTGGCATCAAGCGTGCGGCGGATATCATGAACTTCCTCGACAGCTCGGTCGAAGGCCAGCTTATGGATTCGATCCGCGAAATCGACGACACCCTGTCGGTGCAGATCGAAGACCTCATGTTCGTGTTCAACAACCTGTCCGATGTCGACGACCGGGGCATCCAGGCGTTGCTGCGCGAAGTGTCCTCCGACGTGCTGGTGCTGGCGCTCAAGGGCTCCGACGAGAACGTCAAGGAAAAGATCTTCAAGAACATGTCCAAGCGTGCGTCCGAACTGTTGCGCGACGACCTGGAGGCCAAGGGCCCGGTGCGCGTCAGCGACGTGGAAACCGCACAGAAGGAAATCCTCACTATTGCCCGCCGTATGGCCGAAGCCGGAGAAATCGTTCTCGGCGGGAAGGGCGGCGAAGAAATGATCTAAGGCGCCACGCATGTCGAACAAAGATGAGGCGCCCAGCGATGTGATTCGCGCGCGGGATGTCGGCGGGTTCGACATCTGGTCGTTGCCCAGTTTCGATCCCCACGTGCCGGAGCCTGAGCCTGAGCCGGTCGAAGAGCCTCCGGTGGAAATCGAAGAAGTGCCGCTGGAGGAAGTCCAGCCACTGACCCTCGAAGAGTTGGAGGCTATCCGCCAGGAGGCGTACAACGAAGGCTTTGCCGCTGGCGAAAAGGACGGCTTTCGCAGCACCACCCTCAAGGTGCGCCAGGAAGCCGAGGCCGCGCTGAGCGTCAAGCTGGCCAGCCTGGAGCGTTTGATGGGCGGGCTGTTCGACCCGATTGCCGAGCAGGATTCGCAGATCGAAAAAGCCATGGTCGGCCTGGTGCAGCACATCGCTCGCCAGGTGATCCAGCGCGAGTTGCTGATGGACTCCAGCCACCTCGAAAGCGTGATGCGCGAAGCCCTCAAGTTGCTGCCGCTGGGCGTCGGCAATGTGCGCCTGTACATCAACCCTCAGGATTTCGAACAGGTCAAAAGCCTGCGCGAGCGCCATGAAGAAACCTGGCGCATCGTCGAGGACGCGTCCCTGCAACCGGGCGGATGCCGCGTCGAGACCGAGCACAGTCGCATCGACGCCACGGTGGAAACCCGTATCAGCCAGATCATGGCCAAGCTTTTCGATCAACTGCACGAGCAGGCCCTGCACCCGGCGGAGCCTGACCTGAGCGTTGAGCTGGACGCTCCCGATGCGCCTTGATCGCACCAGCTTCGCCAAGCGCCTGGGCGGTTACGTTGAGGCCACCGAGCTGCCTGGCCAGCCAATTCTCGAAGGGCGCCTGCTGCGTATGGTCGGCCTGACGCTCGAAGCCGAAGGCCTGCGCGCCGCCATGGGCAGCCGTTGCATGGTGATCAACGATGACAGCTACCACCCGGTGCAGGTCGAGGCCGAGGTGATGGGCTTTTCCGGCAGCAAGATTTTCCTGATGCCCGTGGGCAGCCTGGCGGGTATCGCCCCCGGCGCCCGCGTGGTGCCACTGGCCGATACGGGCCGCCTGCCCATGGGCATGGGCATGCTCGGTCGGGTCCTCGACGGCGCCGGTCGCGCGCTGGACGGCAAGGGCGGCATGAAGGCCGAAGACTGGGTGCCGATGGACGGCCCCACCATCAACCCGCTCAACCGCAACCCCATCAGCGTGCCGCTGGACGTGGGCATTCGCAGCATCAACGGATTATTGACGGTGGGCCGTGGCCAGCGTCTGGGCCTGTTCGCCGGTACCGGTGTGGGTAAGTCGGTATTGCTGGGCATGATGACCCGCTTTACCGAGGCCGACATCATCGTGGTTGGGCTGATCGGCGAACGGGGCCGTGAGGTGAAGGAGTTCATCGAGCACAGCCTCGGTGAAGAAGGTCTGAAGCGTTCGGTGGTAGTGGCTTCGCCAGCCGACGATGCACCGTTGATGCGGTTGCGCGCCGCCATGTACTGCACGCGCATCGCCGAATATTTTCGCGACAAGGGCAAGAACGTCCTGTTGCTGATGGACTCGCTCACGCGTTTCGCCCAGGCCCAGCGGGAAATCGCCCTGGCCATCGGCGAGCCGCCCGCGACCAAGGGTTATCCGCCGTCGGTGTTCGCCAAGCTGCCCAAGCTGGTGGAGCGTGCCGGTAATGCCGAGGCCGGCGGGGGCTCGATCACCGCGTTCTACACCGTGTTGTCCGAGGGCGATGACCAGCAGGACCCCATCGCCGACTCGGCGCGGGGCGTACTTGACGGCCACATTGTGTTGTCGCGGCGCCTGGCCGAGGAGGGGCATTACCCGGCCATCGATATCGAAGCGTCCATCAGCCGGGTGATGCCGTCGGTGGTCACGCCGGAGCACATGATCCGTGCGCAGCAGTTCAAGCAACTGTGGTCGCGCTATCAACAAAGCCGCGACCTGATCAGCGTCGGTGCCTACGTGGCCGGCGGTGACCGTGAGACCGACCTGGCGATTGCCCTGCAGCCGCAACTGGTGACCTACCTGCGCCAGGGCCTCAACGACAAGATCGGCATGGGGGAAAGCGAGGCGCACCTGCAATCGATCTTCGCCCCGGCGCCAGGGGGTTAAGCCATGGCCAACAGCCGTTCCGCGCGCCTGGCCCCCGTGGTGGACATGGCCGAAAAAGCCGAAAAGACCGCCGTGCAACGCCTGGGATATTTCCAGGGGCAAGTACGCCTGGCGGAAAGCAAGCTGGGTGACCTGGAGCGCTTTCGCGGCGAATACCAGCAGCAGTGGATAGAGCGCGGCAGCAAAGGTGTATCCGGCCAATGGCTGATGGGCTATCAGGGCTTTCTCAATCAGTTGGAAACCGCTGTGGGCCAGCAACGCCAAAGCCTGGCCTGGCACCAGAACAACCTCGACAAGGCGCGCGAGAGCTGGCAGGCGGCGTTCGCCCGGGTCGAAGGCTTGCGCAAACTGGTGCAGCGCTATATCGACGAAGCGCGAGCCATCGAAGACAAGCGCGAACAGAAATTGCTCGACGAACTCTCCCAGCGCCTGCCACGCAAAGACGTCTATTGAAAGTTGCCCGCAGCTCCTTCTCCTGCTAAACCTTGTCTCATTGCCAATGACACGGAAGCAGTTGCATGTCAGTCGAGTCGGAAGTATCCCTGGATGGGAAGAAGTTGACGATCGCGGTCAAGGGCCGGTTTGATTTCAGCAGTCACCAGCACTTTCGTGAAGTCTACGAACGCATCTACCCCAAGCCCGACGCCATTGTGGTAGACCTCAAGGAGGCCACCTACCTCGACAGTTCCGCCCTCGGCATGTTGCTGCTGCTGCGTGACCATGCCGGGGGCGACGATGCCGATATCCGCGTGATCAACAGCAACTCCGATGTGCGCAAGATCCTCGGCATTTCCAATTTCGACAAACTGTTCGACATCAGTTGAGCGCCCTGGCCCCGGTCCTTGAGCCGCTGACGATCCTGATCGCCGAAGACAGCGCCGCCGACTTGTTGTTGCTGTCGACCATCGTGCGGCGCCAGGGCCACCAGGTGCTCACCGCCAGCAACGGTGCGCAAGCGGTGGAGGTGTTCACGCGCGAGCGTCCGCAATTGGTCTTGATGGACGCGCTGATGCCGGTGATGGACGGTTTTGAAGCCGCACGGCAGATCAAGCAACTGGCGGGTGAAGCGCTGGTGCCGATCATCTTTCTGACCTCGTTGCGCGAGAGCGAAGCCCTGGCCCAATGCCTGGATGCCGGCGGTGACGACTTCCTGCCCAAACCCTATAACCAACTGATTCTGGCCGCGAAGATCAACGCGATGGACCGCCTGCGTCGCTTGCAGGCCACGGTGTTGCAGCAACGTGACCTGATCGCGCGGCACCATGACTATCTTTTGCATGAGCAGCGCGTGGCCAAGGCCGTGTTCGACAAAGTCGCCCACTCCGGGTGTATCAACGCCGCGCCGAATATCCGCTACCTGCAATCGCCCTACGCGCTGTTCAACGGCGACCTGTTGCTGGCTGCCTACACGCCCTCGGGCGACATGCACGTGCTGCTCGGTGATTTCACCGGCCACGGCTTGCCGGCGGCGGTGGGGGCGATGCCGCTGGCCGAGGTGTTCTACGGCATGACCGCCAAGGGCTATGGCCTGGCGCAGCTCCTGCGGGAGATGAATGCCAAGCTCAAGCGCATCCTGCCGGTGGACATGTTCTGCTGCGCCACCTTGTTGTGCCTGAGTGCCCAGCGGCGGGTGGTCGAGGTGTGGAATGGCGGCATGCCCGAGGGCTATGTGCATGAGGTCGCCAGCGGCAAGCGCACGCCGTTGGCATCAAGGCACTTGCCGCTGGGCGTGCTCTCGGCGGAAGCCTTTGATGACCGCACTGAAGTCTGGCCCATGGCCTTGGGCGATCGGGTGTTTCTGTTGTCCGATGGCGTGCTGGACACCGCTGACGCCAATGATCAGCTGTTTGGCGCCGAACGGTTGCAGCAGGTGTTTGCCGCCAATCGCGAGCCCGACCGCCTGTTCGAAGACATCGAACAGGCCCTGGCCGCGTTTCGTGGTGAGGCCCGGGATGACGTGAGCATGGTGGAAGTCACCCTGCAACCCGGCCAATCGCTGCGGGCCACGGAGCCGTTGTATGCCGACAGCGGCCAGTCGTGCCCGCTGGACTGGTCAGTGAGCTTTGAATTTCGCGCCGAAACCCTCAAGCGTTACAACCCGTTGCCGTACCTGTTGCAATTGTTGCTGGAAATTCACGGCCTGCGAGAGCAGAGCGGGGCGCTCTACAGTGTGATGGCCGAACTGTATTCCAATGCCCTGGAGCATGGCGTGCTGGGCCTGGACTCCCGGCTCAAGCGCGATGCCCAGGGGTTTGCCCGCTATTACCGCCAGCGCAACGAGCGCCTGGCGAGTTTGAACAGCGGCTATGTGCGGGTGCATGTGCAGGTGGTGCCGACCGACATGGGCGGCAACCTGACCTTGCGCATTGAAGACAGTGGCCCGGGGTTCGACGTGGAGCACGTATTGGCCCGTCCGCTGGATATCGACCGTCTGTCTGGTCGGGGGTTGAGCCTGGTGCGCCAGCTGAGCAGCGATGTACGTTGGTCTGACGGCGGGCGCAGTGTCTGCGTGGAGTTTTCCTGGGAGGCTCTGGCATAATCCGCCGATTCTTGATCAAGGAGCGAGCAAGTGGTTGAGACTCATCTGGACCCTGGCGTGTTGTCGGGTTTGCAGGAGGTCATGGAAGGCGAGTATCCCAAGTTGCTCGATACCTTTCTCGATGACTCCCAGAAGCGTGTCGAGGCGCTGCGCAAGGCGCGGGACGATGCCACGACATTGGGGCGGATCGCCCATAGCTTCAAGGGCAGCAGCGGCAACCTCGGTGCATTGCGCTTGGCGGAGTTGTGTCGGCGTCTGGAGGTTGAGTCTGCCGGGGCGGCGGTGGATCTTGGGAAGCTGGTGGATCAGATTGATCGTGAGTTTGCGGTGGTGAAGCGGTTGTATGAGACGGAGCGCCAGCGGTTTCGGATTTGATTGCGTGTAGATCCGTTTCTGCGGTAACGGCGGCCTGGTAGCCGATCGCTCCCACGATTTGGATCTCCTGTATCAGGCAGATATCAATCTGCTCTGGCTCTGTTTTTGATCTGGGCGCCCCATCAAACAACGGATCTGCACACAAAACCGAAAGCTGGCCCAACTCTTGCTCTACCTCCTGATACTGCATCCCCGATCCCTATGCAGTGGAGACCTTTACCTATGCCAGTCGCCCCGAATTCGCTCCTTCAGGCTGCCCCTGCGGCCAAGCCTCAAGCGCCCGCTGCTACTCCTCAGGTAGCGGCTGCGGACCCCCGGGACAAGGGCCCGGCCTTCGCTCAGGTGTTCGCCAACCAGGCCTCGAAACCCTCGGTCAAGACCGATGACAACTCGGCCAAGCCCACGCGGGACAAGGCTTCCGACGCCAGCGCCAAACCTGCTGCCGGCAACGACAAGTCTGCCGCCAGCGCGCCAGCGGTTGCCGATAGCGGCAATACCTTGCCTGCCAACCCGCCGGCCACGCCGCCTGCCAAATCCGATGACAGTGCCAGTTCCGATGACGATGCCTCGGTGGACCCGACCCTGGCGCAACAGCCGCCGACGGACCCGGTGGTCGACCCGGCGCTGATCGCCACGGTCGCCCCGGTGGCGGTGCCGGTCCCGGCGCCGATGGAAACTCCTGCGCCGGTGGCAGCCAAGGATGACAAGGCTGCGCCACCGGTCGCCGCTGCGCCGGTTGTGGCGACCGAGCCGGCCAAGCCCGAGTTCGATCCGCAAGCCGACCCGCTGGACGCCATGCCGGCGGTGCGTCTGGCGATGGAGCAGGGTGGGCATGTGTCGGCCAGCAGCCAGACTCCGCCGAAAACCGCGCCAGCGCCGACCCAGGATCAACCGACCGCCGCGCAGAATTTCGCCGCCGGCCTGGCCAATATGGTTGACCAGCAAGCCGCCAAGGACAGCACTGACACGGGCGGCGACAAGGCCTTCGGCAGTCTGATCGAGGATGGCCTCAAGGACTTGAAGGGCGCGAGCAGCGACACCCGTGTCGATGACTTCGCCAACCGTCTGGCCGCGTTGACCCAGGCCGCCACGCCGAAAACCGCCAACGCCTTGCCGCCGGTGATGAATGCACCGTTGGCCATGCACCAGAGCGGCTGGACCGACGAGGTGGTCAACCGCGTCATGTACCTCTCCAGTGCCAACCTCAAGTCGGCGGAAATCCAGCTGCAGCCGGCCGAACTCGGGCGCCTGGATATCAAGGTCAACATGAGCGCCGATCAGCAGGCCCAGGTCAATTTCATGAGCGCCCACCCGGTGGTGCGTGAAGCCCTGGAAAGCCAGTCGGGGCGCCTGCGGGAAATGTTCGCCCAGCAGGGCATGGGGCAGGTGGACGTCAATGTGTCTGACCAGTCCCGTGGGCAGGAGCAACAACAACAGCAGCAGGCGCAGACCGCGGGTGTCAGCCGCAGCAGCGGGCGTGGCGGTGATAGCGACTCGGGCGCCCATGTTGAGGTGGCTGAGGCTGTAGCGCCCGTGACCTCGACGGTGATCGGCTCCAGTGCGGTGGATTACTACGCCTGAACCGAGCCTTGCAGAGGCCTGAATGTGGGAGCGGGCTTGCTCGCGAATGCGGTATATCAGTTAAGTGTCTATTCACTGACACACCGTATTCGCGAGCAAGCCCGCTCCCACATGGCTCTTCAGCGTGACACCTGTCCTTCTCTACCAGACAACTCTGGCATAACACTTGCTCTTGCCTTTCCGTAGATCTATGAATCCCCGAATAGTGACGGATTATTGGCATGGCGAAGAGCGACGACGCAGCAAAAGCACCCGCGGGCAAGGGCAAGCTCAAGCTTATCCTGTTGATTGTGTTGGGCCTTATCCTGGCCATCGGCGCCTCGGTCGGTGGTACCTGGTACATCATGCACAGCAGTGCAAGCAAACCGGCACCTGCCGCCGAAACCGCCACTAACGTCAAGCAACCGGCTATCTTCGAGCCGATGCTGCCGGCCTTTGTCGCCAACTTCACTCAGAACGGTCGCCAACGCTACTTGCAGGTGAGCATCACCTTGCTGGCGCGTAACCAGTCGGACCTGGATGCCCTCAAGGTGCACATGCCGGTGATCCGCAACAATCTGGTCATGCTGTTTTCCGGACAAAGCTTCGACAGCCTGGCCACCCCGGTGGGCCAGGAAATGCTGCGCCAGAAGGTCACTGCCAGCGTGCAGGAAGTGGCCCAGAAAGAGCTCGGCAAAGTCGTGGTCGAACAGGCGCTCTTCACTAACTTCGTATTGCAGTAGGATCACGACATGGCCGTGCAAGACCTGCTGTCCCAGGATGAAATCGACGCACTGCTGCATGGTGTCGACGATGGTCTGGTACAGACCGAAATGGCTGCCGAACCCGGCAGTGTCAAAAGTTATGACCTCACCAGTCAGGATCGCATCGTCCGTGGACGCATGCCGACCCTGGAAATGATCAACGAGCGTTTCGCCCGCTACACCCGTATCAGCATGTTCAACATGCTGCGCCGCTCGGCGGACGTGGCGGTGGGCGGCGTGCAGGTGATGAAGTTCGGTGAATACGTGCACTCGCTGTACGTGCCTACCAGCCTCAACCTGGTCAAGATCAAGCCCCTGCGCGGCACCGCGTTGTTCATCCTCGACGCCAAGCTGGTGTTCAAGCTGGTGGACAACTTCTTCGGCGGCGATGGCCGTCACGCCAAGATCGAAGGCCGCGAATTCACCCCCACCGAACTGCGGGTCGTGCGCATGGTGCTGGAACAGGCCTTCATCGACTTGAAGGAAGCCTGGCAGGCGATCATGGAGGTCAATTTCGAGTACATCAACTCGGAAGTGAACCCGGCCATGGCCAACATCGTCGGCCCCAGCGAAGCCATCGTGGTCTCCACCTTCCATATCGAACTCGATGGTGGTGGCGGCGACCTGCACGTGACCATGCCGTACTCGATGATCGAGCCGGTGCGCGAAATGCTCGACGCCGGTTTCCAGTCGGACCTGGACGACCAGGACGAGCGCTGGGTCAAGGCCCTGCGCGAAGACCTGCTGGACGTCGACGTCCCCCTGAGCGCCACGGTGGCCCGTCGCCAATTGCGCCTGCGCGATATCTTGCACATGCAGCCGGGGGATGTGATCCCGGTCGAACTGCCGGAAGAGCTGATCATGCGCGCCAACGGCGTGCCGTCGTTCAAGGTCAAGCTGGGTTCCCACAAGGGCAACCTGGCGTTGCAGGTGGTCGAGCCGATCAACCGACGCTAGTCACACCGCTTGATGCCACCCTATTTATGAATGTTTGCTTCGCCGAGGACATGTAATGGCTACCGAACACGAAAACACTTCCGCTGAAGACCAGGCCCTGGCTGACGAGTGGGCAGCGGCGCTGGAAGAGACCGGCGACGCCAGCCAGGACGATATCGACGCACTGCTGGCTGCCGATGCAGCCACCGCGCCAGTGGGCAACCGCCTGGCGATGGAAGAATTCGGCAGCGTGCCGAAGAACAACGACCCGGTGAGCCTCGATGGCCCTAACCTGGACGTGATCCTGGATATTCCGGTGTCCATTTCCATGGAAGTGGGCAGCACCGAAATCAACATTCGCAACCTGCTGCAGCTCAACCAGGGGTCGGTGATCGAGCTGGATCGCCTGGCCGGTGAGCCGTTGGACGTGCTGGTCAACGGCACCCTGATTGCCCACGGCGAAGTGGTGGTGGTCAACGAGAAGTTCGGCATCCGCCTGACTGACGTGATCAGCCCCAGCGAACGCATCAAGAAGTTGCGCTGATATGCGGCGCTTGATGGTAGGACTGTTGGTCGCACTGCCATTGGACGTATTGGCGGCGGAACCGGTGGCCCAGGCGGCGGCCGCAGCGGCGCCGAGCGGCAGCGGCATCGGTGGGCAACTGACTCAGTTGGTGCTGGGGTTGTTGCTGGTGGTGGGCCTGATCTTCGTGCTGGCCTGGCTGATGCGTCGCGTGCAGCGGGTTGGCCCGGGTAATGGCCAGGTGATCGAAATGATCGGCGCCCGTGCCCTCGGCCCGCGTGACCGGCTGGTGCTGGTGCAGGTGGGCGAGGAGCAGATCCTGCTGGGCATCACCCCAGGCCGCATCACGCCGCTGCATGTGCTCAAGACCCCGGTGGAAGTGGCCCAGTCCCAGGCCGCCACGCCGGAATTCGCCCAGCGCCTGATGGAGTTGCTGGGCAAGGATCAGAAGGATAAGAAGTAATGCGCGTTTTATTGACGCTCATGCTGTTGCTGGCGGCGCCGCTGGCGTTCGGCGCCGACCCGCTGTCGATCCCGGCGATCACCCTGGGCACCAACGCGCAGGGCGCCCAGGAGTATTCGGTCAGCCTGCAGATCCTGCTGATCATGACCGCGCTGAGTTTTATCCCGGCGTTCGTCATGCTGATGACCAGCTTCACGCGGATCATCATTGTGTTCTCGATCCTGCGTCAGGCCCTGGGCCTGCAACAGACGCCGTCGAACCAGATCCTCACCGGCATGGCGCTGTTTCTGACCCTGTTCATCATGGCGCCGGTGTTCGACAAGGTGAACCAGCAAGCCCTGCAACCCTACCTGGCGGAAAAAATCACCGCCCAGGAAGCCATCGACAAAGCCCAGGGCCCGGTCAAGGATTTCATGCTGTCGCAGACCCGCTCCAGCGACCTCGAGCTGTTCATGCGCCTGTCCAAGCGCACCGACATCGCCACGCCGGACCAGGCACCGTTGACCATTCTGGTTCCGGCGTTCGTCACCTCCGAGCTGAAAACTGCGTTTCAGATCGGCTTCATGATCTTCATCCCGTTCCTGATCATCGACCTGGTGGTGGCCAGTGTGCTGATGGCCATGGGGATGATGATGCTGTCGCCGCTGATCATTTCATTGCCGTTCAAGATCATGCTGTTTGTGCTGGTGGATGGCTGGGCGCTGATTATCGGCACCCTGGCCAGCAGTTTCGGCGGGGTATAGCGCGATGACACCAGAAGTTGCGGTCGACCTGTTCCGTGAAGCGTTGTGGCTGACCACCATGATGGTGGCCGTGCTGGTGGTGCCCAGCCTGTTGGTGGGCCTGCTGGTGGCGATGTTCCAGGCCGCGACCCAGATCAACGAACAGACCCTGAGCTTTCTGCCGCGCCTGCTGGTGATGCTGGTCACGCTGATCGTGGCCGGCCCCTGGCTGGTGCAGACTTTCATGGAATACATCCTGCAGTTGTACGGCAGTATTCCGCAGTTGATCGGCTGACCCGATGCAATCCGTGCTCGCATTGACCGACACCCAGATCAGTACCTGGGTGGCGTCCTTCATCCTGCCGATGTTTCGTGTCACGGCGGTGCTGATGACCATGCCGGTATTCGGTACCACCCTGGTGCCGCGGCGTATCCGCCTGTATTTCGCATTTGCCATCACGGTGGTGATCGTGCCCGGATTGCCGCCCATGCCGCCGGTGAACGCCCTGGACCTCAGCGCACTGATGCTGATTGCCGAACAGATCCTGATCGGCGCGCTGCTGGGCTTTTCCCTCACGTTGTTTTTCCAGGCGTTCGTGATCGCCGGGCAAATCATTTCGATCCAGATGGGCATGGGCTTCGCGTCCATGGTCGATCCCACCAACGGCGTGTCGGTGGCGGTGATTGGGCAGTTCCTGACCATGTTGGTGACCTTGCTGTTCCTGTCGATGAACGGCCACCTGGTGATGTTCGAGGTGCTGACCGAGAGCTTTACCACCCTGCCGGTAGGCTCCGGGTTGGTGGTCAACCATTTCTGGGAGCTGGTCGGGCGCCTCAGTTGGGTGCTCGGCGCTTCGTTGCTGCTGGTGTTGCCGGCGATCACCGCGCTGCTGGTAGTCAACATTGCCTTTGGCGTGATGACCCGCGCGGCGCCGCAACTGAACATCTTCTCCATCGGTTTCCCCCTGACCCTCGTATTGGGCATGGGGATTCTCTGGGTCAGCCTGGCTGACATTCTCAATCAGTATCAACCGCTGGCGACCGACGCCTTGCAGTTTTTGCGTGATCTGGCACGGGCGCGCTGAGCCATGGCCGAGAGCGAGAGTGGTCAGGACAAAACAGAAGACCCCACGGAGAAACGCAAAAAGGACTCCAGGGAAAAGGGCGAGATCGCGCGTTCCAAAGAGCTCAATACCGTTGCGGTGATGCTGGCCGGTGCCGGTGCCTTGCTGATTTACGGTGGCGGCCTCGCGCTGGACCTGATGGAGCTGATGAAGCACAACTTCGCCTTGCCCCGTGACGTGCTGCTCAACCCGGGCACCATGGGCCAGTACCTGATGCACTCGGGCAAGATCGCCATTCTGGCGGTGCAACCGATCCTGATTCCCCTGTTGCTGGCCGCCCTGATCGGACCGGTGTCCCTTGGCGGCTGGTTGTTCGCAGCCGGCAGCATGGCGCCCAAATTCAGCCGCCTGAACCCGGGGGCGGGGCTCAAGCGGATGTTTTCCGCCAAGGCGCTGGTGGAGCTGCTCAAGGCGCTGGCCAAGTTCATCCTGGTGCTGTTCGTGGCGCTGATGGTGTTGTCGTCGGACATCGACGACCTGTTGCGCATCGCCCATGAGCCGCTGGAGTCGGCGATCATTCACAGCGTGCAGCTGGTGGGCTGGAGCTCGCTGTGGATGGCGGCCGGGCTGATCATCATCGCGGCGGTGGATGCACCGATCCAGCTATGGGAAAGCCACAAGAAACTGCTGATGACCAAGCAGGAAGTGCGCGACGAACACAAGGACCAGGAAGGTCGCCCCGAGGTCAAGCAGCGCATTCGCCAGCTCCAGCGAGAAATGTCCCAGCGCAAGATGATGGCCTCGGTGCCCGACGCCGATGTGGTCATCACCAACCCGACCCACTACGCCGTGGCCCTCAAGTACGACCCGGAAAAGGGTGGGGCGCCGATGCTGCTGGCCAAGGGCGCCGACTTCACCGCGCTGAAAATCCGCGAAATCGCCGTGGCCAACGACATCCTGCTGCTGGAGTCGCCGGCGCTGGCGCGGTCGATCTACTACTCCACCGACCTGGACCAGGAAATCCCCGCCGGTCTGTACCTGGCCGTGGCCCAGGTGCTGGCATATGTCTATCAGATCCGCCAATACCGTGCAGGCAAGGGCAAGCGCCCGGATCCGCTCAAAGACCTGCCGATCCCGCCTGACCTGCGCCGCGATTCCTGAGGATTTTTGACGCCTTTGCGCGCTGTCAAATTGACACCGTGCCATTTATCCGAAAGTCCCTGAGACCTGTCAACTTTGACAGTAGCCAGCATTGCCCGCCCGCGATTCCATGGCGCTATGGACTGCGCAGAAGTGGTT
Organism: Pseudomonas sp. SDO524_S393; assembly: GCF_054071875.1. Lineage (NCBI taxonomy): Bacteria > Pseudomonadati > Pseudomonadota > Gammaproteobacteria > Pseudomonadales > Pseudomonadaceae > Pseudomonas > Pseudomonas sp. SDO524_S393. The sequence continues at coordinate 38,646 of NZ_JBSVVZ010000043.1, forward strand.
AAAAGATGCAGGGGAATGCTGGATGGAAGTTGTGACGGGCACGGTCAGCTGTTATTGCCGGGCAACCGGCAAGGGCTGGATTGCACTGGATAATGGGGAAGACTGCGTGCAAGTGGATCTCATCAGCTCGCGCGGGATCTGGCTCAGAAAGGGCCTGCGAGTGCGACTGGGGAGAATCAACCGCCGCGAGGGTGTGTTTGCGGTCAACATCACGCTTATCTAGCGGCGGCTGTGTCGCCGTCTTCGCAGGCAAAGCTCCCACAAGCGGCGCGATGTCCCTGGTGGCAGCGTTCTTCCAGCCACTGCCAATCCCCTGTGGGAGTTGTCGAGCCCCGGCGAGGCTACGAAGGCGGTGGGTCAGGCAGCCTCGTTGTCAGCTGTGCCGCCCCGGAAACAAGGGGTTCCGATCTGAAGAGCAAAAGTTGGAAGGCTTCTTGCAATAGCGCCTCCAGGACGCCTCTCGGCGTCAAAAGTTTGCTTCAAGGACACGAGGAATACCGGTGGAACGTTCTCAAATGCTCAGCACGGCCCGTGGCACCCTGACTGACCTCTCGCGGGGCAATCTGGGTGTGCCGCTGTTGTTGCTGGTCATGCTGGCAATGATGATGTTGCCGATGCCGCCGTTCCTGCTGGACGTATTCTTCACGTTCAACATTGCCCTGTCTGTCGTGGTGCTGCTGGTGTGTGTGTACGCCCTGCGGCCGCTGGACTTTGCGGTATTCCCCACGATCCTTCTGGTGGCGACCCTGCTGCGTCTGGCGCTGAACGTGGCGTCCACCCGCGTGGTCATGCTCCACGGCCAGGACGGCCACGCCGCCGCCGGCAAGGTGATCCAGGCCTTCGGTGAGGTGGTGATCGGCGGCAACTACGTGGTCGGTATCGTGGTGTTCGCCATCCTGATGATCATCAACTTCGTCGTGGTGACCAAGGGTGCCGGGCGGATCTCCGAGGTGAGCGCGCGGTTTACCCTCGATGCGATGCCCGGCAAGCAGATGGCAATCGACGCCGACCTCAACGCTGGCCTTATCGACCAGAACCAGGCCAAGGCCCGTCGCGCGGAAGTGGCCCAGGAAGCCGAGTTCTACGGTTCCATGGACGGTGCCAGCAAATTCGTGCGCGGTGACGCCATTGCCGGTCTGTTGATTCTGTTCATCAACCTGATCGGCGGCATGGCGGTCGGTATCTTCCAGCACGGCATGACCTTCGGCGATGCGGGCAAGGTGTACGCCTTGCTGACCATCGGTGACGGTTTAGTGGCGCAATTGCCATCACTGTTGTTATCGACAGCGGCGGCGATCATGGTGACCCGTGCTTCGGGCTCCGAAGACATGGGCAAGCAGATCAGCCGGCAGATGTTCGCATCGCCCAAGGCGCTGGCCGTCGCCGCCGGCATCATGGCAATCATGGGCATCGTGCCGGGCATGCCCCACGTATCGTTCCTCACCATGGCCGCGTTGGCCGGCGGCGCCGCTTACCTGTTCTGGAAGAAGCAGCACGCGATCAAGGTCAAGGCCATGCAAGAGGTTGCGCGCCAGCAGGAACTGCTGCCGTCGCCGGCCCGCGCCCAGGAAACCAAGGAGTTGGGCTGGGACGACGTAACCCCGATCGACATGATCGGTCTGGAAGTGGGCTATCGCCTGATTCCGCTGGTGGACCGCAACCAGGGCGGCCAATTGCTCGCGAGGATCAAGGGGGTGCGCAAGAAATTGTCGCAGGACCTGGGCTTCCTGATGCCCACCGTGCACATTCGCGACAACCTCGACCTGGCCCCCAGCGCCTATCGCCTGACCCTGATGGGGGTGATCCTGGCCGAAGCCGAGATCTACCCGGACCGCGAGCTGGCGATCAACCCGGGCCAGGTGTTCGGCAGCCTGAACGGCATTACCGCCAAAGATCCGGCTTTTGGCCTGGACGCGGTCTGGATCGAAATCAGCCAGCGCAGCCAGGCGCAGTCCCTGGGTTACACCGTGGTGGACGCCAGTACCGTGGTGGCCACGCACCTCAACCAGATTCTCTACAAGCACTCCCACGAGCTGATCGGCCACGAGGAAGTCCAGCAATTGATGGGCTTGCTCGGCAAAGCCTCGCCAAAACTCGCCGAAGAGCTGGTGCCGGGCGTGCTCACGCTGTCGCAGTTGCTCAAGGTGCTGCAAGCCTTGCTGGCCGAACAGGTGCCGGTACGCGACATTCGCAGCATTGCTGAGGCCATCGCCAACAATGCCGCCAAGAGTCAAGATACTGCCGCTCTGGTGGCGGCGGTGCGTGTCGGCTTGTCCCGCGCAATCGTGCAAAGCATTGTAGGGCTTGACTCCGAGCTGCCTGTGATCACCCTGGAACCCAGGTTGGAACAAATATTGCTCAATAGTATCCAGAAGGCAGGACAAGGCCAGGAAGAGGGCGTTCTGCTGGAGCCAAGCATGGCCGAGAAGCTGCAGCGTTCGTTGATCGACGCCGCGCAACGCCAGGAAATGCAGGGCCAACCGGTGATTCTGCTGGTGGCGGGCCCCGTCCGGGCGATGTTGTCGCGGTTTGGGCGTCTGGCAGTACCGAATTTGCACGTTTTGGCTTATCAGGAAATTCCTGACAACAAGCAAGTGACTATCGTCGCGACAGTAGGGCCCAACGGCTGAGGGTAGTGGGTTATGCAAGTTAAGCGTTTTTTCGCCGCCGATATGCGCCAGGCCATGAAACTGGTGCGTGATGAGCTGGGCGCTGATGCCGCGATCATCGGTAACCGTCGTATTGCCGGCGGTGTGGAGCTGACGGCTGCCCTGGATTACACCCCCCAGGCCCTGGCGCCGCGTGTGCCGAACATGGAACTCGAAGACGAGTTGCGCAAGACCGCTTCGCGCATCGTTTCGGCCCAGGCCGAGTTGAGCATGCGTGGCGACAGCGACGCGACCACCAATCGCCAGCTGTTCGCCGGCCTGCCGCTGACTGCTGCCGAGCCGCTGGTGGAACCGACTTTCAAAGAGCCGCCGCGTCCCGCCGCGCCTGCCCCCGCGCCGACGGTGGACCCGCGTGTGTTCGACTCGATGCGCTTTGAACTCAACGGCCTGCGCGAGCTGCTGGAAGTGCAACTGGGCTCGCTGGCCTGGACCCAATTGCAAGGCAGCAAACCGCAACAGGCCAACCTGTGGCGCCGCCTGCAACGCATCGGCTTGTCCGGCCCGTTGTCCCGCGACCTGCTGGCGCTGACCACCGAAATCGAAGAGCCCCGCCAGGCCTGGCGCATGCTGCTGGCCCATCTGGCGCGGATGATCGTCACCCCGGAAATCGAACCCCTCGAAGAGGGCGGCGTGATCGCCATGGTCGGCCCGGCCGGCATGGGCAAGACCACCACCCTGGCCAAGCTGGCCGCCCGTTATGTGCTCAAGTACGGCGCGCAGAATATCGCGCTGGTGAGCATGGACAGCTACCGTATCGGTGCGCAGGAACAGCTCAAGACCCTGGGGCGCATTCTCAATGTGCCGGTGACCCATGTCGACCCGGGCCAGTCCCTGGCCAATGCCCTCGACCCGCTGCTGCGCAAGCGCGTGGTGCTGATCGACACCGCCGGCCTGCAAGCCAGCGATCCGGCATTGCGCATGCAACTGGAAAGCCTGGCCGGGCGTGGCATCAAGTCGAAAAATTACCTGGTGCTTGCAACCACCAGTCAAAAACAGGTACTTACCGCTGCTTATCACAGCTACAAGCGTTGCGGCCTGGCCGGTTGCATCCTCACCAAGCTCGATGAAACCGCGAGCCTGGGCGAGGTGTTGAGCCTGGCCATCAGCCATGAACTACCGGTCGCCTACCTGACCGACGGGCCGCGGATCCCGGATGATCTGCATCTGCCGCGCCGTCATCAGTTGGTCAGCCGTGCCGTCAGCGTACAAATGCAAGATGAGCCTAGCGAGGAAGCGATGGCCGACATGTTCGCTGATCTGTACCACAGCCCGGCCAAACGGGTGGGCTGAGCACTATGAACACAGTGCAATGTATCTACATCGATGGTCTGCAAGCGATTCACGCGGCCAAGCCATGTAGCCTGCGTCTAAGCAAGACAAGGTAAAGAAATAAAATGGGCAGCATGCATCCCGTACAGGTGATCGCGGTGACCGGCGGCAAAGGTGGCGTCGGGAAAACTAACGTGTCAGTGAATTTGTCCCTGGCGCTGGCAGAGCTTGGCCGTCGCGTCATGCTGCTGGACGCTGACCTGGGGCTGGCGAACGTCGACGTTCTGCTGGGACTGACGCCCAAACACACCCTTGCCGATGTGATCGAAGGGCGCTGCGAGCTGCGCGATGTGCTGCTCCAGGGCCCAGGCGGCATTCGTATCGTGCCGGCGGCCTCCGGCACCCAGAGCATGGTGCACCTGAGTCCGGCGCAGCATGCCGGCCTGATCCAGGCGTTCAGCGATATCGGTGACAACCTGGATGTGCTGGTGATCGACACCGCTGCCGGGATCGGCGAGTCCGTGGTCAGCTTCGTGCGCGCCGCCCAGGAAGTGTTGCTGGTGGTGTGCGATGAGCCCACTTCGATCACCGACGCCTACGCCCTGATCAAACTGCTCAACCGTGACTACGGCATGAACCGCTTCCGTGTGCTCGCCAACATGGCCCAGAGCCCGCAGGAAGGTCGCAACCTGTTCGCCAAATTGACCAAGGTCACGGACCGCTTTCTCGATGTCGCCCTACAATACGTCGGCGCTGTGCCCTACGACGAGTGTGTGCGCAAGGCTGTGCAGAAGCAGCGTGCAGTCTACGAAGCGTTTCCCCGCTCCAAGTGCGCGCTGGCGTTCAAGGCGATTGCCCAGAAGGTCGATACCTGGCCGTTGCCTGCCAACCCGCGCGGGCATCTGGAGTTTTTCGTCGAGCGATTGGTGCATCAGACGAGCGCAGGACCCGTGCTATGACAGCGACTGGCTACAACGCGTACAAGAAGTCTGCCCGTGACAGCCAAGGCGAGTTGATCGAGCGCTATGCGCCGCTGGTCAAGCGTATCGCCTACCACTTGCTGGCGCGCCTGCCTGCCAGCGTCCAGGTCGAAGACCTGATCCAGGCGGGCATGATCGGCCTGCTCGAAGTGTCGACCAAATACGACGCGAGCAAGGGTGCGAGTTTCGAGACCTATGCGGGTATTCGCATCCGTGGCGCGATGCTCGATGAAGTGCGCAAGGGCGATTGGGCGCCGCGTTCGGTGCACCGCAATACGCGCATGGTCAGTGATGCAATTCGCGCAATTGAAGCAAAAACCGGCCGTGACGCTAAAGATCATGAAGTTGCTGCCGAACTCCAATTGAGTCTCGACGATTACTACGGGATTTTGAACGATACCTTGGGCAGCCGCCTGTTCAGTTTCGACGACCTGTTGCAGGACGGCGAACACGAAGGGCTGCACGAGGACGGCGCGAGTGCTCATCTTGAGCCGTCGCGCGACCTTGAAGACGAACGCTTCCAGGGCGCGCTGGCGGACGCGATTGCCAATTTGCCGGAGCGTGAGCGGCTGGTGTTGGCGCTGTACTACGACGAAGAGCTGAACCTCAAGGAAATCGGTGAGGTCCTGGGGGTCAGCGAATCGCGGGTCAGCCAGTTGCATAGCCAGTGCGCCGCCCGTTTGCGGGGGCGTCTGGGAGAGTGGCGAGCGCGCTGACAGGCAGTGTTGGGGAGCACTGCAGACGAGGCCGTGAGGGGCGTTGACCTTTGCGGAACCGACCCGTGGTGCCACCGGCAGTCCTTTTTGTGTAATGCCTGTTGATTGAAATGGCGCGTCCAGGTGCTGGGCGCGTTTAAGACTGCTTGGAGGTCGAATTGGACAAGAACATGAAAATCCTCATCGTTGATGACTTTTCAACGATGCGGCGGATCATAAAAAACCTGTTGCGTGACCTGGGGTTCACAAACACGGTCGAGGCGGATGACGGCATTACGGCGATTCCGATCCTCAACAGCGGGAGCATCGACTTTCTGGTAACCGACTGGAACATGCCAGGCATGACCGGCATCGATCTGCTGCGCCACGTGCGCGCCGACGAAAAACTGCGCAGCCTTCCCGTGCTGATGGTGACCGCCGAAGCCAAGCGTGAACAGATCATCGAAGCCGCCCAGGCCGGGGTAAACGGTTACGTGGTCAAACCATTCACCGCATTGGCGCTGAAAGAGAAGATCGAAAAAATCTTCGAACGCATCGGTAACTGATGCTGCCACGGGGGAGCTATGGAGCATAACGAAACGTCACAGGGAGACTTCGAGTCGACCCTGAAAAAACATGCTCACCAGTTGGTCGAGAGCCTTGAAAAAGGTCAGTTCGGCGATGCGGTGCAGTTGATCCATGAGCTCAACCAGACCCGTGACCGTGGCCTGTACCAGGAAGTGGGCAAGCTCACGCGCGAGCTGCACAGTGCGATCGTCAATTTCCACATTGACCCGCACATGCCCCAGGCTGAAGAGATTTCGCAGATTACCGATGCCACCGAGCGCCTGTCCTATGTGGTCAGGCTGACCGAGGCGGCGGCCAATCGCACCATGGACCTGGTGGAAAACGCCACGCCCCTGGTCAGCGGCATGGCCAGCGAAGCCCAGGCCCTCAGCGCTGACTGGGGCCGCTTCATGCGCCGCGAAGTCGGGGCGGAAGAGTTCCGCGAGTTGGCCCGTCGGATTGAAGCGTTCCTGTCACGCAGCGAGCAGGAAAACCGTACGGTTTCCAGCAACCTCAATGACATTCTGCTGGCCCAGGATTACCAGGACCTCACCGGTCAGGTGATCAAGCGCGTGACCCAACTGGTCACCGAAGTGGAAAGCAACTTGCTCAAATTGGTGCTCATGGCCGGCCAGGTCGACCGTTTCGCGGGGATCGAACATGACCGCGCAGCGATCCTCTCGGAAAAAGATCCACAAAAACATCTCGCCAAGGGTGAAGGTCCGCAGATTCATGCCGATAAACGTGAAGACGTTGTATCGGGTCAGGATGATGTCGATGACCTGTTATCCAGTTTAGGCTTTTAGGTCCTGATAGCGGCAAATGACGGTCGCGCCGGGCCCCGCAAGGCGCAAGGCTAGGCATGAGGAGAGAGGTTTGGTTTTTCCAAATGAACGACGAATAACGACGGCTTGCGCCTTGCGGGGCCCGGCCCTCCGGGTTGGAGCTGTGAGCGCGCCATGCTGCGTTGCGGAACTTGGCAAGGAAACAACCCTTGCCCGCGTTCCGCGCCTTGCCTGGCCCGCTCACAGCTCCAACGCGATCCGTCATTTGCCGCTATCAGGACCTAAAGGAGCACCCACATGAGCTTCGGCGCCGATGAAGAGATCCTTCAGGATTTCCTGGTAGAGGCCGGCGAAATTTTGGAGCAGTTGTCCGAGCAACTGGTCGAGCTGGAAAGCCGACCGGATGATGCGAACCTGCTCAATGCAATTTTTCGCGGTTTTCACACTGTAAAAGGGGGCGCCGGCTTCCTCCAGCTCCATGAGCTGGTGGAGTGCTGCCACATCGCCGAGAACGTGTTCGACATCCTGCGCAAGGGTGAGCGTCACGTCGACTCGGAATTGATGGACGTAATTCTCGAAGCGCTGGACGCCGTCAATGGCATGTTCGGCCAAGTGCGCGAACGCGCGCCGATTACTCCCGCCACCCCGGAACTGCTGGCCGCCCTGGCGCGCTACGCCGAACCGGCCGATCCGTCGGCGGCGCCGGTGGCTGAAGCGGCGCCCGAGCCTGTGGCCGCGCCTGAGCCGGATGTGACCGACAGCGAGTTCGAACAACTGCTCAACTCCCTCAGTGCGGTCAAGGCCGAAGCTGAAGCGCCGGCGGCGCCGGTGGCTGCGCCCGCCAGCGAAGATATCACCGACGCCGAGTTCGAATCCCTGCTTGATCAATTGCACGGCAAAGGCCAATTCGCCGCCGATGCAGTGGCACCGGCTGCGGTGGAACCGCCGGCGCCTGCCGCCACGGCGAGCACCGACATTACCGACGACGAATTCGAAGCCTTGCTGGACCAGTTGCACGGCAAAGGCACCTTTGCGGCCGATGCACTGCCGGCGGTCGCTGCCACGGCGGCGGCACCGGCTGCTGCGCCGGCAGCGCCTGCGGACGATGGCCTGATCAGTGATCAGGAGTTCGAGTCCCTGCTGGATGAGCTGCACGGCAAGGGCAAGTTCTCTGAAGTCGCTCCGGCCGCCGCCGTGGCGACGGCGGCACCGGTGGCGGCCAAAGCCGCTGCGCCAGCGGCCAAGCCCGCACCGGCCCCTGCCGCAGCAGCGGCTCCAGCCCGCGCCGCGCCGGCACCGGTGGCCGAAAAACCGGTCAGCGAAGCCGAAACCACCGTGCGGGTCGATACCGCGCGACTGGACGACATCATGAACATGGTCGGCGAACTGGTGCTGGTGCGTAACCGCCTGGTGCGCCTGGGCCTGAGCAGCGCCGATGAGGCGATGCAAAAAGCCGTGTCGAACCTCGACGTGGTCACCGCCGACCTGCAAACCGCGGTGATGAAGACGCGGATGCAGCCGATCAAGAAAGTCTTCGGTCGTTTCCCGCGCCTGGTTCGCGACCTGGCGCGCCAGCTCAAGAAAGAAATCAACCTGGAACTGGTGGGTGAAGAAACCGACCTCGACAAAAACCTTGTCGAGGCCCTGGCCGACCCGCTGGTCCACTTGGTGCGCAACGCGGTCGACCACGGTGTCGAAACCCCGGAAGAACGCGAAGCCGCCGGCAAGTCCCGCAACGGCAAAGTGGTATTGGCGGCCGAGCAAGAGGGCGACCATATCCTGTTGTCGATCACCGATGACGGCAAGGGCATGGACCCGACCATCCTGCGTAACATCGCGGTCAAGCGTGGTGTGATGGACAAGGATGCCGCCGACCGTCTTACCGACACCGAGTGCTACAACCTGATCTTCGCTCCGGGCTTCTCGACCAAGACCGAGATTTCCGACGTGTCCGGCCGTGGCGTGGGCATGGACGTGGTGAAGACCAAGATCAGCCAGCTCAACGGCTCGATCAACATTTACTCGACCAAGGGCCAGGGCTCGAAGATCGTCATCAAGGTGCCGTTGACCCTGGCGATCATGCCGACCCTGATGGTGATGCTGGGCAACCAGGCGTTCGCCTTCCCGCTGGTCAACGTCAACGAGATCTTCCACCTCGACCTGTCGCGCACCAACGTGGTGGACGGCCAGGAGGTGGTGATCGTGCGCGACAAGGCATTGCCTCTGTTCTACCTCAAGCGCTGGCTGGTGGCATCGGCCAAGCATGAAGAGCAGCGCGAAGGCCATGTGGTGATTCTCTCCGTGGGCACCCAGCGCATCGGCTTTGTCGTCGACCAGTTGGTGGGCCAGGAAGAGGTGGTCATCAAGCCTTTGGGCAAAATGCTGCAGGGAACCCCGGGCATGTCGGGTGCGACCATTACCGGTGACGGTCGGATCGCGCTGATTCTCGATGTTCCGAGCATGCTCAAGCGTTACGCCGCTCGGCGTATTTGATTCTGGTGGGGCAGGGCAGTAGTGCCTGCCCCGCCTAACGGAGTGTTTATGGCAGTCAAGGTCCTGGTGGTGGACGATTCGGGTTTCTTCCGCCGCCGCGTCTCGGAAATTCTTTCCGCCGATCCAAGCATCCAGGTGGTCGGCACGGCCACCAACGGCAAAGAGGCGATCGATCAAGCCATTGCGTTGAAGCCGGACGTGATCACCATGGACTACGAGATGCCGATGATGGACGGCATCACGGCGGTGCGGCACATCATGCAGCGCTGCCCGACTCCGGTGTTGATGTTCTCCTCGCTGACCCACGAAGGCGCTCGGGTGACCCTCGATGCGCTGGACGCCGGTGCGGTGGACTTCCTGCCGAAGAATTTCGAAGACATCTCGCGCAATCCCGAGAAGGTCAAGCAACTGCTGTGCGAGAAAGTACACAGCATTTCCCGCAGCAACCGTCGCAGCCTGTTCAGTACGCCCGCGCCGACGCCGGCTGCCGTTGCGGCACCGGCCCCTGCACCGGCCTCATCGTTCGGTCGTCCCGCGCCAGCGCCTGCGCCGGCTGCACGCCCAGCGCCGGCGCCAGTGCGCGCCGCAGCGCCCGCTGCTCATTCGCCCGCGCCCAAGCGCAAGGCCTACAAGCTGGTCGCCATCGGCACTTCCACCGGCGGCCCGGTAGCCCTGCAACGGGTGCTGACCCAATTGCCGGCCAACTTCCCGGCGCCGATCGTGCTGGTGCAGCACATGCCCGCCGCGTTCACCAAGGCCTTTGCCGAGCGCCTGGACAAGCTGTGCCGCATCAGCGTCAAGGAAGCCGAAGACGGCGACATCTTGCGTCCGGGCCTGGCGCTGCTGGCGCCGGGTGGCAAGCAGATGATGGTGGACGGTCGCGGCGCGGTGAAAATCCTGCCGGGTGACGAGCGCCTGAACTACAAGCCGTGCGTGGACATCACCTTCGGTTCTGCGGCCAAGTCCTACGGTGACAAAGTTCTGGCGGTGGTGCTCACCGGCATGGGGGCCGATGGTCGTGAAGGCGCGCGCCTGCTCAAGCAGGGCGGCAGCGCCATCTGGGCCCAGGACGAAGCCAGCTGCGTGATCTATGGCATGCCCATGGCCATCGTCAAGGCTGACTTGGCCGATGCGGTCTACAGCCTGGACGATATCGGCAAGCATCTGGTGGAGGCCTGTCTCTGATGGATGTGTTAAGCCTGATCGGCATCATCATGGCGTTTGTCGCGATCATCGGCGGCAACTACCTCGAAGGCGGCCATCTCGGTGCGCTGGCCAACGGCCCGGCGGCGCTGATCGTGATCGGCGGTACCGTGGGCGCCGCGCTGCTGCAATCGCCATTGAGCTCGTTCAAGCGCGCGATGCAGATTCTGGTGTGGATCATCTTCCCCCCGCGCGTCGACCTGCCGGGTGGCATCGACCGCGTGGTCAACTGGAGCCTCACCGCGCGCAAGGAAGGCCTGCTGGGCCTGGAAGGCGTGGCGGATGCCGAACCTGACAGCTACGCACGCAAAGGCTTGCAATTGCTGGTGGACGGCGCCGAGCCGGAAGCGATCCGCAGCATCCTGGAAGTGGATTTCTACACCCAGGAAAGTCGCGACATCAACGCGGCCAAGGTGTTTGAGAGCATGGGCGGCTACGCGCCGACCATCGGCATCATCGGTGCGGTGATGGGCCTGATCCATGTAATGGGCAACCTGGCGGATCCGTCGCAACTGGGCAGCGGCATCGCCGTGGCCTTCGTCGCCACCATCTACGGTGTGGCCAGCGCCAACCTGGTATTGCTGCCGGTGGCCAGCAAACTCAAATCGATTGCCCTGCGCCAGTCGCGTTACCGTGAAATGCTGCTTGAAGGCATCCTCTCGATCGCCGAGGGCGAGAACCCGCGCTCCATCGAATTGAAGCTTCAGGGCTTCATGGACTGATGGGAGGGATGAATTGTGAGCCGTCGCCGCCGCGAGCCTGAAGAGCACGTCAATCACGAACGCTGGCTGGTGTCCTATGCGGACTTCATCACCTTGCTGTTCGCGTTTTTCGTGGTGATGTACTCGATCTCGTCGATCAACGAAGGCAAGTACAAGGTCATTTCCCAGGCGCTGATCGGCGTGTTCAACGACGCAGACCGCGCCCTCAAGCCGATTCCCATCGGTGAGGAACGGCCCAAGACCGTGACCCCGGCCAAGCCGCTGGTCAACGACAGCGATGAAACCGCTGCCGGCGTGGCCGGTAGCAGCGACCCGCTGAAAAGCATCGCCGATGACATCAGTGCGGCGTTCGGCGACCTGATCAGTTCCAACCAGATGACCGTACGCGGCAATGAGTTGTGGGTGGAGATCGAGCTCAATTCCAGCCTGCTGTTCGCCAGTGCCGACGCCATGCCCAGCGACCAGGCGTTCACCATCATCGACAAGGTTGCGGCGATCCTGCGGCCGTTTGAAAACCCGATTCATGTGGAAGGCTTTACCGACAATTTCCCGATCAGCACGGCGCAGTACCCGACCAACTGGGAGCTGTCGTCGGCGCGGGCGGCGAGTATCGTACGGATGCTCGCGATGCAGGGTGTGAACCCGCAGCGCCTGGCATCGGTGGGGTATGGCGAGTTCCAGCCGGTGGCCAACAATGCCACGGTCGAAGGGCGCGCGCGCAACCGCCGGGTGGTGCTGGTGGTATCGCGCAACCTGGATGTACGTCGCAGCCTGACCGGCACCGGTACCGCCAATGCCACACCGGATGCGGCGTTGAAGCGGGCTGGCACACAAACTGCACCGCCTGCTGCAAAGCCGCCGGTTCGTCAGGGTACCGTCAATTCTCCGTCACCGGCTCAATAACCCCATGCCATGTCTCGGTCGCGCCTGTGCCTGCCGGGAGGAACCAACCGAATGAGAGTCTGGGCAGTTGCCAATCAAAAAGGTGGAGTCGGCAAGACCACCTCTTCCATCGCCCTGGCCGGCTTGCTGGCCGAGGCGGGCAAGCGTGTGGTCGTGGTGGACCTGGATCCCCACGGCTCCATGACCAGCTATTTCGGCTACGATCCGGATGCGCTGGAACATAGCTGCTATGACCTGTTTCTGCACAAGGGCAGCGTGCCGGCCGACTTGCCCGGGCAACTGCTGTTGCCCACCAGCAATGACAGTATTTCCCTGCTGCCTTCCAGTACCGCCCTGGCGACCCTGGAGCGCCAGTCGCCCGGCCAGAACGGCCTGGGCCTGGTGATCGCCAAGACGCTGGCGCAGCTGTGGCAGGATTTCGACTACGCCATCATCGACAGCCCGCCGTTGCTGGGCGTGCTGATGGTCAACGCCCTGGCGGCCAGCCAGCAACTGGTGATCCCGGTGCAGACCGAGCACCTGGCGGTCAAGGGCCTGGAACGCATGGTCAGCACCCTGGCGATGATCAACCGCTCGCGCAAACAGCCGTTGGCGTTCAGCATCGTGCCGACCCTGTTCGACCGCCGTACCCAGGCTTCCCTCGGTACCCTGCGCGTGCTGCGCGATGCGTACCCGGACACCATCTGGCAAGGCTACATTCCAGTGGACACGCGCCTGCGTGACGCCAGCCGCGCAGGCTTGGTGCCGTCGCAGTTCGACGGCAAAAGCCGGGGTGTGCAGGCTTACCGCGCCTTGCTCAAACACCTGCTGTCCCAGCAGCTTGTGGCGCAGGTGGCCTGATGAGCCGACCCACCGAACTCAAGACCCGGCCGCAACTGGCGCTGGAGTCCTACCTGGACGCCTTGCTGCAGGATGCGACCGAAGAAGCCTTGCCCGAGCCGATCCTGGTACTGGAGCCGGCCGCCGAACCGCACAGCACGCTGGATGAGTTCCAGCTGGCGGTGCTGGAAGAGCAGGCCCGTGATGCCCGGGTGACGCCCGTCGCCGCCGTCGTGGTACCGATCGCGCCGGTCATCGAAGCGCCGGTTGCCCCGGTGGTGATCGCGCCGGTGGTCGAAGTGCACCTGCCGCCGAGCAACCCGCCGCCGCCGCTCAGTGGTGACGATCGCCCATCGTGGGCCGCCGAGCCGTTCGAATGCCTGTTGTTCGACGTTGCCGGCTTGACCCTGGCCGTGCCGCTGGTATGCCTGGGCTCGATCTATTCGCTGGAAGGCCAGGAGTTGACACCACTGTTCGGACAGCCGGAATGGTTCCTCGGCATCCTGCCCAGCCAGGCCGGCAACCTCAAGGTGCTGGACACCGCGCGCTGGGTGATGCCCGACCGCTACCGCGATGACTTTCGCCAGGGCCTGCAATACGTGATCTCGGTGCAAGGCTACGAGTGGGGGTTGGCGGTGCACCAAGTCAGCCGCTCATTGCGCCTGGACCCGAACGAAATCAAATGGCGCAGCCACCGTGGCCAACGCCCGTGGCTGGCCGGTACCGTGATCGAACACATGTGCGCCTTGCTCGACGTCGCCGAACTGGCCGAGCTGATCGCCAGCGGCGCCGTCAAATCGATGCCGCTCAACAAACGCAGTTGATTGAACAATAAGGGCCGCATGCGAGTGCGGCCGATGAAGCACACACGCCGTACGTAACGGCATTTGAAGGGGAAGGGTCAGAGATATGAACAAGTCAGCGTCCGCACAAGGATCAGATGATCCGATCCTGCAATGGGTAACCTTCAAGCTGGACAATGAGTCCTACGGCATCAACGTGATGCGCGTGCAGGAAGTGTTGCGCTATACCGAGATCGCGCCGGTACCGGGAGCGCCGAGCTACGTGCTGGGCATCATCAACCTGCGCGGCAACGTGGTGACGGTCATCGACACCCGCCAGCGCTTTGGCCTGGTGCCGACCGAAGTCAACGACAACACCCGTATCGTCATCATCGAGGCCGACAAGCAAGTGGTCGGGATCATGGTCGACAGCGTGGCGGAAGTGGTTTACCTGCGCCAATCGGAAGTGGAAACCGCACCGAACGTGGGTAACGAGGAATCGGCCAAGTTCATTCAGGGCGTCTGCAACAAGAACGGCGAGCTGCTGATTCTGGTTGAGCTGGACAAGATGATGAGCGAAGAAGAATGGTCGGAACTGGAGAGCATCTGATTGTTCTTTGAGGCGGCGGTGATTGTCCTGGCCCTGTTGTGGGCCGGGACACTGGCATTTGTGCTGCGTTACATGCGCCAGCAGCGTGAGTCGGCCCTGCAACAGGCCGAGCGTGATGCCGTGCGTGACCGGCGCATTCTGGAGTTGGTCAAGCGCGTTGATCATTACCAGCAGAGTGCGGTGAAGGTGGGGGACGAGGTGCACGAACTGCGTGCGATCCTCGGGCCGTTGCCGGACAAGTTGGCACAGCTGGAGCAGCGTGATCCTACCAGTCTGTCGTTTGCCCAGGCGGCGAAGTTGGTGGGGATGGGGGCTACGGTGGATGAGCTGACTCAGTCGTGTGGGTTGACGCAGGCTGAGGCGCAGTTGATGAGTAAGCTGCACAAAAGCTGACCGAGTGTTGGGTACATATCCGTTATTTAGGTAACGGCCAATTGGGGTTCCGCTCTTACAGCGGGTCACGGATTCAAGCCTGCGTTCGGCCAGCGTGTTTGACGGGGCGCCCAAGATCAAGATCAAAAGCAGATCAAGAGCAGATCAAAAGCAGATCAAAAGCAGATCAAAAGCAGATCAAAAGCAGATCAAAAGCAGATCAAAAGCAGATCAAAAGCAGATCAAA
>NZ_JBSVVZ010000044.1:0-53717 GCF_054071875.1 Pseudomonas sp. SDO524_S393
ACTCCTCCAGTGACTGACACACCGCTATCGCAGGCAAGCCAGCTCCCACATTAGATCGATGTATGCCCTTAAAAGCTTTTTGACAGCGCGCCAATTCAACAGGTTAGAATCGCTGGCACGCGGACTGCATGGTCAGTTTGCGTCCCGTCCCTATTGCTCATGGAGTACTGCCTTTGAATGCGACGACCATCAACAGCCTGTTCTTGATCGGCGCGTTGCTGGTGGGTGCGAGCATTCTGGTCAGTTCTCTTTCGTCCCGCCTGGGGATTCCGATCCTGGTGATCATCCTGGCCGTGGGCATGGTCGCCGGCGTCGACGGCGGCGGCATCATTTTCGACAACTACCCGACCGCCTACCTGGTGGGTAACCTGGCACTGGCCGTGATCCTGCTCGACGGCGGCCTGCGCACGCGGGTGGCGAGTTTCCGCGTGGCCTTGTGGCCGGCGCTGTCGCTGGCCACGGTGGGGGTGCTGATCACCACCGGCCTCACCGGCATGGCCGCCGCCTGGCTGTTCGACCTCAATATCATTCAAGGCTTGCTGATCGGCGCCATCGTCGGCTCCACCGATGCCGCAGCGGTGTTCTCGCTACTGGGCGGCAAAGGCCTGAACGAACGGGTTACCGCCAGCCTGGAAATCGAGTCCGGCAGCAACGACCCGATGGCGGTGTTCCTCACCGTCACCCTGATCGACATGCTCGCCAGTGGCCAGACCGGCCTGCATTGGAGCCTGCTGACGCATCTGGTGCGTGAATTCGGCATCGGCGGCGTCGTCGGCCTGGGCGGCGGCTGGCTCATGCTGCAAATGGTCAACCGCATCAACCTGGCCACCGGCCTGTACCCGATCCTGGTGATCGCCGGTGGCCTGGTGGTGTTCGCCCTGACCAACGCCCTGCATGGCAGCGGCTTCCTGGCCGTGTACCTGTGCGGCCTGGTGATCGGCAACCGCCCGGTGCGCAGCCGTCATGGCATTCTGCATATGCTCGACGGCATGGCCTGGCTGGCCCAGATCGGCATGTTCCTGGTGCTGGGCCTGCTGGTCACGCCCCACGACCTGCTGCCCATCGCGTTGCCGGCCCTGGGCCTGGCGTTGTGGATGATCCTGTTCGCGCGGCCTTTGTCGGTGATCGTCGGCCTGCTGCCATTCAAGGCGTTCCACGGTCGCGAAAAAGCCTTTATCGCCTGGGTGGGCCTGCGCGGCGCGGTACCGATCATCCTCGCGGTGTTCCCGCTCATGGCCGGGCTGCCCCATGCGCAGCTGTACTTCAACCTGGCGTTCTTTATCGTGCTGGTCTCGCTGCTGGTGCAGGGCACGAGCCTGCCGTGGGTGGCCAAACTGCTGAAAGTCACCGTCCCGCCGGACCCGGCGCCGATCTCCCGCGCCGCCCTGGAAGTGCACGTCACCAGCGAGTGGGAGTTGTTCGTCTATCGCCTCGGCGCAGAAAAATGGTGCATCGGCGCCGCCCTGCGCGAGCTGAAAATGCCCGAAGGCACGCGGATCGCCGCACTGTTCCGTGGCCAGCAACTGCTCCATCCGTCGGGTAGTACGGTGCTGGAAGTCGGCGATCTGCTCTGCGTGATCGGCCATGAACACAACCTGCCGGCCTTGGGCAAACTGTTCAGCCAGGCGCCGCAACGCGGCCTCGACCTGCGCTTCTTCGGCGACTTCGTATTGGAAGGCGACGCCCAGCTGGGCGCGGTGTCCGCCCTGTACGGCCTGAAGCTGGAAGGCATCGACCCGGACATGCCGCTGAGCCGCTTCATTACCCAGAAAGTCGGCGGCGCACCGGTGGTGGGCGACCAGGTGGAGTGGAACAACACCATCTGGACGGTCGCGGTCATGGACGGGAACAAGATCGGCAAAGTGGGCGTCAGATTCCCCGAAGGAAGTCGCCCGGGCCCCGGACTCTTCCTCTAAACTGCGGAGCGACAGCACGCTCCCTTTTTCTCCATCTTGCTCGACCGGTCTCTATGCCAACCCTGCGCACTTTTCTCGCCACTGCCCTGCTGGGCCTGACCCTCTGTGTCGGCAGCGTGTACGCCGCCGACCCGCCCAGCGCCGACGCCATCCAGCAAAGCCTGGACAAGCTGCCCGACCGCAAGCTGCCCGACGCCGACATGAAGGCGCTGCAAACCATCCTGCAACAGACCCTGACTTACCTGGGCAACAAGCAGGATTACGACCAGCGGCTCATCGACCTCAAGCGCCAGCTCGAAGAGGCACCACGCCAGACCAGCGACAACCAGCGCGAGCTGACCCGGCTCAAGGCGACCAAAATCATTCCCGTAGCCCAACGCTACGCCACCTTGCCGGTGCCGCAGCTTGAGCAACTGCTGGTCCAGCGCAGCACCCAGCAAGGTGATCTGCAAAAAGACCTGGCCGATGCCAACAGCCTGACCATCGCGGCACAGACCCGCCCCGAGCGCGCCCAGACCGAAATCAGCAGCAGCCAGACACGCATCCAGCAGATCAACGCCACCCTCAAGCTGGGCAAGGACAACGGCAAGGCCCTCAGCGGCGACCAACGCAACCAGCTCAACGCTGAACTCGCGGCCCTGAACGCACTGATCCCCCTGCGTCGCCAGGAACTGGCCGGCAACAGCCAGTTGCAAGACCTGGGCAACAGCCAGCACGACCTGGTGGTGGAAAAAACCGCGCGCCTGGAACAGGAAATCCAGGACCTGCAAACCCTGATCAACCAGAAACGCCTGGCCCAATCCCAGGAGACGGTGACCCAGCAGTCCATCGAGGCCCAAAAGGCCGGTGGCAGCAGCCTGCTCGCCACCGAAAGCGCCGCCAACCTGAAACTGTCCGACTACCTGCTCAAAAGCACCGACCGGCTCAACGCGCTGACCCAGAAGAACCTGCAAACCAAGCAGCAGCTGGACACCGTGACCCAGAGCGATTCGGCACTGGACGAACAGATCAACGTGCTCAAGGGCAGCCTGCTGCTGTCCAAGATCCTCTACAAACAGAAGCAGGCCCTGCCGCGCCTCACGGTGGACCGCGACCTGGCGGACGACATCGCCAACATTCGCCTGTACCAGTTCGAGGTCAACCAGCAACGCGAACTGATCAGCTCACCCGGCACCTATGTGGATAACCTGCTGGCGAATCAGTCGCCGGAGGACGTCACCCCGCAATTGCGGCGCACCCTGCTGGAACTGGCGATCACCCGCAGCGATCTGCTCGAACGCCTGAGCCGCGAACTGAGTGCACTGCTCAATGAATCCATCACGCTGCAACTGAACCAGAAACAACTGCTCAGCACCGCCACCACCCTGCGCGCCACGCTGGACGAACAGATGTTCTGGATCCCCAGCAACAAGCCGCTGGACACCGAATGGCTGGAAACGGTGCCGTCGCACCTGAGCAAGCAAGTGGCCACCCTGCCCTGGGCCTCCAGCGTCAGCGAACTGTATGACGGCCTGACCCAGCGCCCGCTGTTGTTCCTGCCGTTGTTGCTGCTGATCGGCGCCCTGCTGTGGCGGCGCAAGCACCTGTATCAGCGCTTGAGCAAGGTCCACCTGGATATCGGCCACTTCAAGCGTGACAGCCAGTGGCACACGCCCCAGGCCATCCTGATCAATATCCTGCTGGCGATGCCGGTGGCCCTGGGCCTGGCGTTGTGCGGCTACGCGTTGCAGATCGACGCCCGCGGGCAAAACGCCAACCTGGGTGCCGCACTGCTGCAGATCGCCCAGGCGTGGCTGGTGTTCTACACCGCTTACCGCATCCTCGCGCCGGGCGGTGTGGCCGAGCTGCACTTCCGTTGGGAAAAACCCCAGGTCGAATTCCTCCAGGGCTGGGTGCGCAAACTCGGCCTGGTGGTGTTGGCCCTGGTAGCCGTGGTGGCCATCGCCGAACACCAGCCGGCGGCGCTCGCCGACGATGTACTGGGCATCGGCGTGGTGTTGCTGTGCTACGCGTTGATGGCCTGGCTGCTGGGCCGCTTGCTGCTGAACAGCCCGACCCACGAAAAAGCCTCGCTGTTCCGCAAGGCCGTGGGCTTGCTGTTTACCGCCCTGCCCATCGCGCTGTTCGTGGCCGTGTGCTTCGGCTACTACTACACCGCGCTCAAGCTCAGCGACCGGCTGATCAATACCCTGTACCTGCTGATGTTCTGGCTGGTGATCGAAGCCACCTTCGTCCGCGGCCTGGGCGTTGCCGCACGACGCCTGGCCTATGCCCGCGCCCTGGCCAAACGCCAGGCTGCCAAGGAAGCCGGGGAAGGCGAAGCCGTCATCGAAGAGCCAACCCTGGACATCGAACAGGTCAACGAACAATCCATGCGCCTGATCCGCCTGGCCCTGCTCGGCGGCTTTATCGCCGCGCTGTATTGGGTGTGGGCAGACCTGATCTCGGTGTTCTCCTACCTGGACAACGTCACCCTCTACGAATACACCAGCGGCACCGGGGCCAATATCAGCATGGTGCCGATCAGCATCGGCGACTTGCTGGGTGCGCTGATCATCATCGGTATCACCTTTGCCCTGGCGCGCAACCTGCCCGGTTTGCTGGAGGTGCTGGTGCTGTCCAAGCTGGACCTGGCCCAGGGCAGTGCATACGCGACGACCACGCTGCTGTCCTACGTGATCGCCGGCGTGGGCTTCGTGTCGACGCTGTCGACCCTCGGCGTGAGCTGGGACAAGTTGCAATGGCTGGTGGCGGCACTGTCGGTGGGCCTGGGTTTCGGTATGCAGGAGATCTTCGCCAACTTCATCTCCGGCATCATGATCCTGTTCGAACGCCCGGTGCGCATCGGCGACACCATCACCATCGGCAACCTGTCGGGTACGGTGAGCAAGATCCGCATCCGTGCCACCACGATCACCGACTTTGACCGAAAGGACATCATTGTTCCGAACAAGACGTTCATCACCGGGCAATTGATCAACTGGTCGCTGACCGACACCATCACCCGCGTCACCCTCAAACTCGGCGTGGACTACGGCTCCGACCTGGACCGCGTGAAGGAATTGCTGCTCAAGGCCGCCCGTGAAAACCCGCGGGTGCTCAAGGAACCGGAGCCCCACGTGTACTTCCTGAACTTCGGCGAAAGCACCCTCGACCACGAACTGCGCATGCACGTGCGCGACCTGGGCGACCGCAACCCGGTCATCGACGAGGTGAACCGCTTTATCAACCGCGAGTTCAAGAAAGAACACATCAACATCTCTTTCCGCCAGATGGAGGTCTACCTCAAGAACCTCCATGGCCAGGAATACAAACTGGTGGAAGTCGACGCACCGACCAAGCCCGCCAACGATGGCGGCGTGCAGGAACCACCGCCCACCAAGCTCGACTAACCGCGCTATCCCCAGCAGAATGCTCGGACATTCTGCTGGAGATGGCCGGTGAAAGCCCTCGACGAACTCACCTTCGACAACCGCTTCGCACGCCTGGGCGACGCGTTTTCGACCCACGTATTGCCTGAACCCCTCGACAACCCCCGCCTGGTCGTGGCGAGTGATGCCGCCATGGCCTTGCTCGACCTTGACCCCGCCGTGGCCGAAACCCCGGTATTTGCCGAACTGTTTGGCGGCCACAAACTGTGGGCCGAGGCGGAACCCCGGGCGATGGTGTATTCAGGGCATCAGTTCGGCGGCTACACCCCGCAACTGGGTGATGGTCGCGGGTTGCTGTTGGGTGAGGTGTACAACGCGGCCGGCGAGCACTGGGACTTGCACCTCAAAGGTGCCGGCATGACGCCTTACTCGCGCATGGGCGATGGTCGCGCGGTGCTGCGCTCGTCGATCCGCGAGTTTCTGGCCTCCGAGGCGCTGCATGCGCTGGGCATCCCCAGCAGCCGCGCGCTGTGCGTAATCGGCTCCGACACCCCGGTGTGGCGCGAGAAACAGGAACGCGGCGCGATGGTATTGCGCATGGCGCCCAGTCATATCCGCTTCGGCCACTTCGAATATTTCTACTACACCCAGAAATCCGAACAGCAAGCGCAACTGGCCGAACACGTACTGAACCTGCACTACCCCGAGTGCCGCGAACAGCCTGAGCCGTACCTGGCGATGTTCCGCGAAATCGTCGAGCGCAATGCCGAACTGATCGCCAAATGGCAGGCTTATGGCTTCTGCCACGGCGTGATGAACACCGACAACATGTCGATCCTGGGGATCACCTTCGACTTCGGGCCGTTCGCGTTCCTGGATGATTTTGACGCGCACTTCATCTGCAACCATTCGGATCACGAAGGGCGCTATTCCTTCAGCAATCAGGTGCCGATCGGGCAGTGGAACCTCAGCGCACTGGCACAAGCATTGACGCCGTTCATCAGCGTCGATGCCTTGAAAGAAGCGCTTGGGCTCTACCTGCCGCTGTACCAGGCCAACTATCTGGACCTGATGCGCCGCCGCCTGGGGCTCACCACCGCCGAAGACGCTGACCAACAGTTGGTCGAGCAACTGTTGAAACTGATGCAGAACAGCGGCGTGGATTACACCCTGTTCTTCCGGCGCCTGGGAGATGAATCGGCGGCGTTGGCCCTGGCGCGCTTACGTGATGACTTTGTCGACCTGGCCGGGTTCGATGCCTGGGCCGAGCGGTACAAGGCGCGTGTTGCACGGGACGGGGACGACAGCCAAGCGCAACGCCGGGCGCGGATGCATGGGGTGAACCCGCTCTATATCCTGCGCAACTACCTGGCGCAAAACGCCATCGCTGCTGCCGAGTCTGGGGATTACAGCGAAGTAAGACGCCTGCATGAAGTGCTTTCCAAGCCGTTTGAGGAACAGACGGGGATGGAGCAATACGCGCAGAGGCCGCCGGATTGGGGCAAGCATTTGGAGATTAGTTGCTCCTCATAAAAACCTTTAGATGAAGGTTTCTACTGAAACACTGAATCGCTCGGCCAGCCAACGAATTTGACGTATGTTGAGCTGGCGTTTACCGCTTAACACCTCAGAGACCACCGACTGGGCGCCCACCCCCGGCAGGTCGCTCTGAGTAAGATTGTGTTCACGCATCATGTACCGCAATACTTCAGCACCACTGGCGACGGGCATGGGGCGGTGCTCATGATCGTAGGCTTCGATCCAGTCACTGAGGATATCCACCAGACTCATCAACGGGCTGTCTTCATTTTCACCGATCAGGGTCAGCAACTCATCCAAACCACATACCAGCGCATCGTAGTCTGCTTCGTTCTCTGGTTTGCGCATCACTGGCGAAACGAATTGCCAATGTTCGGCCGCTACTCGCATAAGCGCGCTCATCTGTTTTTTTCCTTCCATTTGTCTTTCTCATAATCGCGATGATCAAGCAGATGCTTGATGTAAACGCGCTGCGCCCGATACTCCACACCCGCAATCAACCTCAGCTTGTTCCCTCCAATATCGAATACGTGAAATTCCCCAACCTTATCCGTGGCGGGAAACATGGCTTTCATCGCTGCGAAATCCTTGGGGAAATTTCGCTTCATTATCCGATACCACTGATCCAATGCCGTTGCTGACCGCGGCCACTTTTCCTTTGCCTCCCAGATCCTTTTCTCACTGATCACTCGCATGCAACATCCTTATCGCATCTTGCTATGAAGGCTAGACCCGTCGCTTGAATATCGCAATTTGCTATAGCCATAAACAGACCAATGGAGCCAAAACAGAACAAGCGCTAACAGCCTAGATAGGCGACCGCGCATCAGCACGGGCGACATTGTGAGTGGATGAGTCCTCCCCTTCCCGCCTTGATAAACCCAAGACCCGACTCCAAATAAAGTCCATTGGCCACATCCAAGGAGCCTCACCATGTCCGACCCACTTGTCATCCCCTGCCCACATTGCAACGGCCTCAACCGCATCCCCGGCGAACGCCTGGGCGATGCGCCCAAATGCGGGCGCTGCAAGCAGCCCGTGTTGCTGAACAAGCCGTTTGAGCTGAAGCAAGGCGACTATGCCAGCCAGATCAAGGGCGATTTGCCGTTGCTGGTGGATGTATGGGCCGACTGGTGTGGGCCATGCAAATCGTTTGCGCCAGTGTTCGAGCAGGCGGCCGGGCAGTTGGAAGGCAAGTGCCGGCTGGCCAAGCTGGACAGCGAGGCCAATCAACAGTTGTCGGCGCAGTTGGGGATTCGCTCGATTCCCAGTTTGATTCTGTTCAAGAACGGCCGCGAAGTGGCGCGCCAGAGCGGGGCGTTTCCGTTACCGCAGTTGATGGCGTGGCTGGGCAGCCAGGGTGTGTAACTCGGTCAAATGTGGGAGCTGGCTTGCCTGCGATGCAGGGACCCGGTCTGCCTGATACACCGAGGCGATGCCATCGCAGCGGTGCGAAGATTCGACAAGCCAGCTCCCCCACTGATCGCATTTCAAACTCAGGTCCGCGCTGCCTGTCAGATCACGCGTTTTCCAGCAGGTTATGCAACTCCACAAACTGCTGCGTCAGCTTGTGCCGTGGGTCGAGGTGGATCAGCGGCCTGCTCTCCTGGTGCGACTCACGCATACGCACGGAACTGGCCAGGTACACCGGCAGTACCGGCAACCCTTCTGCAATCAGCTCATCAAGCATCTGCTGGGGCAGGCTCGCCCGGGCCTGGAACTGGTTGACCACGATGCCTTCCACTTCGAGTCCTTCGTTGTGGTCTTCTTTCAACTCTTCGATTTCCGCCAGCAGGCCATACAGCGCCTGGCGCGAGAAACTGTCACAATCGAAGGGAATCAGCACGCGATCAGCAGCAATCAGCGCCGAAACCGCATAAAAATTCAACGCTGGCGGCGTATCCAGGTAAATCCGATCGTAATCCTCACTCAGATCATCCAGCAGCTTTCTCAGCTTGTTGATCTTGTGCTTGGCCTCGAGCTTGGGTTGCAGGTCGGCCAACTCCGGGGTCGCGGTAATGACGTGCAGGTTGTCGAACGGTGTTTCGTAGATATCCACCTTGTTCTTCTTGGAAAACGGCCCGGAAGACAGGGTTTGCTTGAAAAAATCCGCGATCCCCATGGGGATATCGTCACCGGTCAATCCGGTGAGGTACTGGGTTGAGTTGGCTTGTGCATCGAGGTCCACCAACAGGGTTCGATAGCCTTCGCTGGCGCTGACCGCCGCCAGGTTGCAGGCAATGCTGGACTTGCCAACACCGCCTTTCTGATTGAACACCACACGCCGCATGGAAAAACCTCCGTGTATCAATGAATGTCCGAGTGTAGAGGGCAAAAGCGCCTGTTAGCTACCTCGTTCATCCATGCACGCCTGCATCAACGGCAGTGGGCGACCCGACTCTCATACGCAACCGACATCTGAAGAGGAAGGGGCCGACAATACAGTCAGCGGTCAGGTAAAGGACAATCTGTAATTCTTTCCAACCAATTTGTAATCATCCGTGAACAATTCTTTACCAAAGTTTGCTAGAACCCCGCAGCACCGGGATAATGCGCGCCACTCGGCTCTTGCTCTCTGTCCCGGTAAACCGGGCCAACGGCCGCACATGGAAGCCCGCAGGGGCGGGATAACTTCTCAGTGATCACTTTCAACATCGCCCAATGGCGCGCATGGGCGCCTGGCCTGGACAGCGCGGACGACTGGCACGCCTGGTGCCGCGACCCGGTGTTGCTGCCCGCAAGCGATTCGGCCCCCGACGTGTCGTTCCTGCCGGCCATGCAGCGCCGCCGCCTGAGCCGCCTGGCACGCATGGCGTTCAGCGTCGGCTGGCCATTGGCCGAGGGCCTGCAGAATCTGCCGCTGGTGTTCATCTCCCGGCACGGCGAAACCCCGCGTACCCTCGACATCCTCAGCGACCTGGCCAATGACCAGCCGCTGTCGCCGACCCAATTCAGCCTGTCGGTACACAACGCCGTGATTGGGCTGTGGTCGATCCTGCGCAATGAAACCAGCGAAATGACCGCCCTCGCCGCCGCTGGAGACGGTCTGGAGCACGGCATGCTCGAAGCTGCCGCGCTGCTCGACGAAGGCGCCCCGGCGGTATTGCTGGTGATCACCGAAGAACAACCGCCTGCAGCCTACAGCCGCTGGATCAGCGATGTGCCTTTCCCCTATGCCCTCGGCCTGCTGCTGACCCCGGGCGACGAGTGGCAGCTGGAACTGCGCACCGGCACTGTCCAACCCACGAAAACCCAGTGGCCACACGCCCTGGACCTGCTGCGCACCCTGCTCACTGAACAGGTCGCCTGCCAACATGCCTGGAAGAACCGCGTATGGAACTGGCAACGCAAGCCGTGACCGATAAACCACGGGACGCCTATTACTGGCGCCTGTTCGCCACCGCCGCCAGCTTCTTCCTGTTTGGCGTCGGCGGGCTGTGCCTGCGTCTGCTGGTGTTTCCGCTGCTCAGTTGCCTGCCGGGCGGTGTGGAAAAACATCGGCGCCGTGCCCGCCATACCGTCAGCAAGCTGTTCTGGTTCTTCATCCGGTTGATGCAGCGTGCCGGCGTGCTCACCTACAGCGTCGAAGGTGCCGAGAAACTGGGGCGCCCCGGCCAGATGATCGTTGCCAACCACCCGTCGCTGATCGACGTGGTGTTTCTGATCGGCCTGGTGCGCCAGGCCAACTGCGTGGTCAAGAAGAGCCTCTGGCAAAACCCCTGCACGCGAGGCCCGGTGCGGGATGCCGGCTATATCAGCAACGACGGCAGCGCCGACATGCTGGACGCCGCCGCCGATGCGCTGCTGGCCGGCCAGACCCTGATCATCTTTCCCGAAGGCACCCGCACCACACCCGGCGCGGCGCCTGCCTTTCATCGCGGGGGCGCCGCCATCGCACTGCGCGGTGCGACAATCATCACCCCCGTGGTGATCAAGGTCAGCCCCACCACCCTGACCAAGGCCGAACCCTGGTACCGCATCCCCAAATGCCGCGTGCACTTCAGTTTGCGGGTGGGTGCCGATATAGAACCACACGCGTTCAGTGCGCTCGGGCCCGCGCCCCAGGCGTCACGCAAGCTTAACGATTACCTGCATCACTATTTCATTAAGGAGCTCGCCGAAGATGAGCGACCAACACCGCCTTGAGCACGATATAAAGGCCCTGATCATCGAGGCCCTGGGCCTGGAAGACATCAGCGTCGACGACATTGGCAGCGATCAGATCCTGTTCGGCGAAGGCCTGGGCCTGGACTCGGTCGACGCCCTGGAATTGGGCCTGGCCATCCAGAAAAAGTACGGCATCAAGATCGACGCCGACGCCAAGGACACCCGCAATCACTTCACCAACGTGGCCAGCCTCGCGGCGTTCGTCACGGCCAGACAGGCAGCTTGAGACCGGACCATGCAAACTCGTGACGATATTTTCAACACCCTGCGCGATGCTCTGGTGGAACTGTTCGAACTGGACCCTGCACGCGTCACCCTTGACGCCAACCTGTACCAGGACCTGGAAATCGACAGCATCGATGCCGTGGACCTGATCGACCATATCAAGCGCCAGACCGGCAAGAAGATCGCCGCCGAAGAATTCAAGGCCGTAAGCACCGTGAACGATGTGGTTGAGGCGGTATACCGCCTGGTGCAACCGGCCGCATGAGCCGGCTGATCGGCCTTGGCCTGTTGCTGGCGGGGCTGCTGTACCCCTTTGCGGTGTATTACGGCACTGAGCACTTCGCCCCCTGGCAATTCGGCCTGCTGCTCGGCGGCCTGTGGCTGTTGCGCGCACTGACGGGCGCGCGCCGCCCCGGCAGCCGCTGGATGGCAGTCGCGGTGATCCTGTTCTGCCTGTTGCTGGCCTGGCTCGATGACCCGCACCTGTTGCGCTGGTACCCGAGCCTGGTCAACGGCTTCATGCTCGTGCTGTTCGGCCTGAGCCTGAAATACGGCCCGCCCATGGTGGAACGCCTGGCCCGCATGACCGACCCGGTGCTGCCGGCCCACGCCATTGTGTATACGCGCCAGGTCACCGTGGTGTGGAGTGTGTTTTTTCTGTGCAATGGCCTGCTCGCCACCGCCCTCACCCTGTGGGCGCCGCTGAGCTGGTGGACGTTGTACAACGGCCTGATCGCCTACGGGCTGATGGGACTGTTGTTTGCCGTGGAATGGCTGGTACGACAAAGGGTTCGAGGCCGCGTATGAATGGGTTGAAACTTGAGCACATGCTGCTTGAGCCGCTGGAGCAGCGTCCGGTCACCACCGAACCTGCGATGAATCACGCCCAGTTGTGGGTGCAATCCCTGAGCCTGGCGGCAGGCCTGCAAGCGCGCGGCATACGGCGCCTGGCCGTGTACCTGGAAGACGCCGGCCTGCTGGCGATTGCCCTGCTGGGTGCCTGGCGCGCGGGCGTCAGCGTACTGCTGCCCGCCGACCTGCAACCCCAGACCCGCCAGCGCTGGAGCGATGCCGTCGACGCCTGGCTGGTTGCACCCGACGATCTCGGCGCGCTGTATCAAGCGCCGTTGAGCGCCGCTGCGCTGGACCTGGACACCTGCCAACTGAGCCTGCGCACTTCCGGCTCCAGCGGCGAGCCCAAGCGTATCGACAAGACCCTGCGCCAGCTGGCCAATGAAGTGCAGGCCCTGGAAGCCTTGTGGGGTTCGGACCTCAAGGACGCCTGCATCATTGGCAGCGTCGCCACCCAGCACATCTACGGCTTGCTGTTCCGGGTGCTGTGGCCGCTGTGCGCTGGCCGTACTTTCGTGCGCAGGCAACTGGCGTTCCCCGAAGACCTGCAGCGCGCCAGCCGCGAGCACCCGCAGTTCGCCTGGGTGGCAAGCCCGGCACTGCTCAAGCGCATGGGCGACAACCTCGACTGGCCGGCCCTGAGCCGAGTGGCGCGGGTGTTCTCCTCAGGCGGCGCCTTGCCTATCGAAGCGGCGGGCGAGCTTTACGACCGCTTGCAGCAATGGCCGACGGAAATCCTCGGCAGTTCGGAAACCGGCGGCATCGCCTGGCGCCAGGGTGCGCAACCCTGGCAGCCTTTCGCCGATGTACAACTGAGCCAGGATGCCGACGGCGCCCTGCGCATCGCATCGCCCTACCTGCCTGCCGGACATATCGAACAGACCGCCGACGCTGCGCGCATCCATGCCGATGGCCGTTTCGAGCTGCTGGGGCGCCTGGACCGCATCGTCAAGCTGGAAGAAAAACGCATCTCCCTGCCCATGCTCGAACAGGCGCTGATGAGCCACCCGTGGGTCGCCGAAACCCGCCTGGGCGTGGTGCGGGAAAACCGCGCGTCCCTCGGCGCGCTGGTGGTACTCAGCGCCGATGGCTTGCACGCCTTGCGCAATCAGGGCCGGCGCAGCGTCACCCAAACCCTGCGCGAGCATTTGAGCCAGCATTGTGAAGCCCTGGCCCTGCCCCGTCGCTGGCGCCTGCTGCGCCAGTTGCCCCTGAACAGCCAAGGCAAATTGCCCCAGGCCGACATCGAAACGCTGCTGCTGGCGCCGCGCCCCAAAGCGCCAGAGGTGCTGGAGCAAGTCGAAGCCGACGGCGAATGGACCCTGCAACTGAGCGTCCCGCCGGATCTGGCCCATTTCAGCGGACACTTCCCGGTGACCCCGGTGCTGCCGGGCGTGGTGCAGGTGGAATGGGCGTTCAACCTGGGCCAGCAACTGCTCGACCTGCCGCCGACCTTTGCCGGGATGGAAGTGCTCAAGTTCCAGCAGCTGGTGCGCCCGGGCGATGCGATCGAACTGCACCTGCGCTTTGATCAGGAGCGCGGCAAGTTGTACTTCGCCTATCGCAATGGCGTCGCGGCGTGTTCCAGCGGGCGGATTTTGCTGGAGACCGTCGATGCATAACCCCTGCGTCCTCATCCCGGTCTACAACCACGAAGCCGCCGTGCCCGCCGTGGTCCACAGCCTGCTGAACAGTGGACTGCCCTGCCTGCTGGTCGACGACGGCAGCAGCCCGGCCTGCGCGGCAGTATTGGCACAGCTGGCCACGCTGGAGAACGTCACCCTGCTGACCCTGCCCAGCAACCAAGGCAAAGGCGGTGCGGTAATGGCCGGTTTCCGCGAGGCCGCGCGCCTGGGCTTCAGCCACGCCCTGCAAGTCGACGCCGACGGCCAACACGACCTGCGCGAAGTCGAGACCTTTCTCGACAGCTCGCGCCGTCACCCCGACGCCATTATCTGCGGCTACCCCGAATATGACGACAGCGTGCCCAAAGGCCGCCTGTACGCGCGCTACCTGACCCACGTGTGGGTGTGGATCAACACCTTGTCCCTGCAAATCCGCGACTCCATGTGCGGCTTTCGCGTGTACCCGCTGGCGCCGGTGCTGGCACTGATGGACGCGGCCTGCATCGGCACGCGCATGGACTTCGACTCCGACATCCTGGTACGCCTGGCCTGGCGCAACCAGCCGATGCGCTGGTTGCCGACCCAAGTGCATTACCCTGCCGATGGCCTGTCGCACTTCCGGCTGTTTCGCGACAACGTGCGCATCTCGGCGATGCACACCCGGCTGTTCTTCGGCATGCTGGTGCGCGCGCCGATGATCCTGTGGCGACGGTGGCAAGCATGAGCGACAGCGGCAAACACTGGGCAGACCGCGAGGAGCGCGGCAGCTACTGGCTGATGAAGCTCACCGCCTTCGCCGCCAAAGTGCTGGGCCGTCGCCTGCTCAGCCCATTGCTGTACGGCATCGTGCTGTATTTTTTCCTGTTTGGCCGCACCGCGCGCCAGAGCGCCTGGCAGTACCAGCAGCGCCTGGCCGACTGGAGTGGCCGCGACGAACTGCGCCCCAACCACCGCAAGGTCTTCGGCCAGTTCATGGCCTTCGCCGACTCCTTGCTCGACAAGCTCGACGTGTGGAACGGCAAACTTCGCATCGAACAAATCGAGATCGACGACCCCGCGCAATTGCGCGGGCAACTGCGTGGCGAGCGCGGGCAGATGCTGGTGGGCGCACATTTGGGCAACCTGGAAGTGTGCCGCGCACTCGCCGAAATCGGCGAACAAGTCACCATGAACGTGCTGGTGCATACCAAGCACGCCGAGCAATTCAACCGTCTGCTGGGCGAAGCGGGTGCCACCCATTTGCGCTTGATCCAAGTAAGCGAACTGGACCCGGCCACCATGCTGTTGCTCAGCCAACGCCTGGATGACGGCGAATGGCTGGCGATTGCCGGCGACCGCGTGCCGCTGCACGGTGGGCGCACGGTGCGCGTGGATTTCCTCGGTCATGACGCCGCTTTCCCCCAAGGCCCGTGGCTGCTGGCCGGCCTGCTTAAATGCCCGGTCAACCTGCTGATGTGCCTCAAACACCAAAACCGCTATCGCCTGACCATCGAACCGTTCACGCAACGGATCGAATGGAAACGCACCAGCCGCGAGCAGGTCATAGCCCTGTGGACCGCGCGCTATGCCGCACGCCTGGGCCAGTTCTGCCTGGAAGCGCCCCAACAATGGTTCAACTTTTACCCTTTCTGGAAGACCGATGACGACGCATCTTGAGCCAGTCACCTTTGGCGAACGCCCCCTGCGCATCGAAGACGTACTGGCCCTGGCCAACCGTCAGGCGCCCACCCGCTTGCAGGACGATGCCGCGTATCGCCGACGTATCGCCAAGGGTGCGCAGTTTCTGGATTCGCTGCTGGACAAGGAAGGCGTGATCTACGGCGTGACCACCGGCTACGGCGACTCCTGCGTAGTGGCGGTGCCGTTGCAGCACGTCGAGGCGTTGCCGCGTCACCTGTACACCTTCCACGGTTGCGGGCTGGGCAAACTGCTCGATGCCCAGGCCACCCGTGCGGTACTGGCGGCGCGCTTGCAGTCGCTGTGCCACGGCGTGTCCGGGGTGCGTGTGGAATTGCTGGAGCGCCTGCATGCCTTCCTGGAACACGACATGCTGCCACTGATCCCGGAAGAAGGTTCGGTGGGCGCGAGCGGCGACCTGACACCGCTGTCCTATGTGGCCGCAACCCTGTCCGGCGAGCGTGAAGTAATGTTCCGTGGCGAACGCCGCCAGGCCGCCGACGTGCACCGCGAGCTGGGCTGGGACCCGCTGGTGTTGCGCCCCAAGGAAGCCCTGGCGCTGATGAACGGCACCGCCGTGATGACCGGCCTCGCGTGCCTGGCCTTCGCCCGCGCCGACTACCTGTTGCAACTGGCCACGCGCATCACCGCGCTGAACGTGGTGGCGCTGCAAGGCAACCCGGAACACTTCGACGAGCGCCTGTTCGCCGCCAAGCCGCACCCCGGGCAGATGCAAGTGGCCGCCTGGCTGCGCAAGGACCTGGCCATCGACGCGCCGACTGCGCCGCTGCATCGCTTGCAGGACCGCTACTCGCTGCGCTGCGCGCCCCATGTGCTGGGCGTGCTGGCCGACAGCCTGGGCTGGTTGCGCGGTTTCATTGAGACCGAACTGAACAGCGCCAACGACAACCCGATCATCGACGCCGAAGAAGAACGCGTGCTGCACGGCGGTCATTTCTACGGCGGCCACATTGCTTTCGCCATGGACAGCCTCAAGACCCTGGTGGCCAACGTCGCCGACCTGCTCGACCGTCAACTCGCGCTGCTGGTGGACGTGCGCTACAACCACGGCCTGCCGAGCAACCTGTCGGGCGCGCCAGCCGACCGCGCCATGATCAATCACGGCTTCAAGGCCGTGCAGATCGGCGCCAGCGCCTGGACCGCCGAGGCGCTGAAAAACACCATGCCGGCCAGTGTGTTCTCGCGCTCCACCGAGTGCCATAACCAGGACAAGGTGAGCATGGGCACCATCGCCGCCCGCGATGCGATCCGCGTGCTGGAACTCACCGAGCAGGTCGCCGCCGCCACGCTGCTCGCCGCCAACCAGGGCGTGTGGCTACGCGCCCAGGCCGACGATGCACGCCCCTTGCCACCGGCCCTGGCCGCCATGCATGAGCAACTGGCCAAGGACTTCCCGCCGGTGATCGAAGACCGCGCCCTGGAAGGCGAACTGCGCCTGTGCCTGCAACGTATTGCCGAGCAACACTGGAGGCTGCATGCGTAGCCCTGGCGTACTGCATTGCGACACCGAAATCCTGGTGCCGTTTTTCGACGTCGACACCATGAACGTGGTGTGGCACGGGCACTATGTGAAGTACCTGGAAGTGGCGCGCTGTGCGCTGCTGGACAAGCTCGGCCACAACTACACGCACATGCTCGAATCGGGCTACGCCTGGCCGGTGATCGACCTGCAACTGCGCTACGTGCGCGGTGCCGTGTTCGGCCAGACGATCAACGTGCGTGCGAGCCTGGTGGAATGGGAGAACCGCTTGAAGGTCAATTACCTGATTACCGACCTGGCCAGCGGCGAGCGCTTGACCCGCGCCAGCACCGTGCAGGTGGCGGTGGAAATCGCCAGCCGCGAGATGCAGTTGGCCTCCCCAAAAATCTTCACAGACGCCGTAGAGAGAGCTCTGAAATGCTGACTACTGTGGGAGCGGGCTTGCTCGCGAAGATCCTGGGGGCCCTGCATAGTGTCAGGCTACCCGCGTCATCGTTAACGTCCTTCGCGGGCAAGTCGAATCGTCGCACCGCCACTCCCACATTTTTGATCGGGTTGTTCTTGAGCTTTAGCGCTCATGCTTTTGACTTGCAGCAGCTCAGCGACCAACTCGCCAAACCCTCCGTGATCCACGGCAGCTTCACCCAGGAAAAACACCTGCGCGCCCTGCCCCAGCCCCTGGTCAGCAAAGGCACCTTCGTGCTCGCCAAAGACCACGGCCTGTTGTGGCTGCTCAAGACGCCCTTGCAACAGGACTACCGCATCAGCGCCCAGGGCATTGCCCGTCGCGATGCCAACGGCTGGCAACTGCTGCCGAACAAAAGCGCCGGCGCCGAACAGAATCGTCTGTTCCTCGCCGTGCTGCAGGGTGACAGCAGCGGTTTGCAGCGCGACTTCGAATTGCAACTGCAAGGCGAGCCCAAGCAGTGGACGCTCACGCTGATCCCGCGCTCGCTGTTGCTCAAGCAGGTCTTCACCCGGATCAATATCGACGGCGGCGAGCTGGTGCAGACCATCGAGCTGCTGGAAACCCAGGGCGACAGCACCGTGTTGCGTATGCAAGACAGCACCGCCGGCCAGCCCTTGAGTGATGCGGAGCAGCACGACTTTGCCCAGTGAACGCCTGTTGCCGCGCCTGTTCCTGATCCTGCTGGTGGCCGTGCTGGCCCTGGCCGGCTGGCAGTGGCGTCAGGGCGCGCCGTTGTCGGCCAACCTGATGGAGCTGGTGCCGGGCAACACGCCGGACGCCCTGGAACAACAGGCCGAGCAGCGCATGCAGGAACCCCTGAACCGCGAAATGCTGGTGCTGGTGGGGCATGCCGATCGCCAGCAAGCGCTGGCCGTGGCGCAGCAACTGGGTGAGCGCTGGCAAGCCAGCGGGCTGTTTGAAAAGGTGCAGTGGAACCTGCAAGCCGACTTGCCGGCACTGCGCGAACAACTGCTGCACGGTCGCCTGGCGATGCTCTCGGCCAAGGATCGCGAACAACTGATCGAACACCCCGATGCGTTTATCCAGCAGCGGGTGCAAGCCCTGTTCGACCCCTTCACCGGCTTCAGCCTGGTGCCGAGCCAGGACGACTGGCTGGGCCTCACCGGACGCATCCAGAACAGCCAGCCGCAGCACGGCTCGGTGCAACTGGACATTGGCAGCGGTGCGTTGATCGCCGATGCCGACGGCAAAAGCTGGGTGCTGCTGCGCGCGCGTACTACCGGCAATGCGTTCGACATGAAGCTGCCGCTGCAAGTGGCGGATCTGCTCCAGGCCAGCCGCGAACACGCGGCAGGACAAGGCGCGCAACTGCTGGCCGCCAGTGGCTTGCTCTACGCCGCCAACGGGCAACAGCAGGCCACTCGGGAAATCACCTGGGTCGGCGGCGGCGCGACCGTCGGCATCCTGTTGCTGCTATTGCTCGCCTTCCGGCGCTGGCGGGTATTGCTGGCGTTCGTGCCGGTGCTGGTGGGCATGCTGTTTGGCGCGGTGGCCTGTGTGGCGCTGTTTGGCCACATGCATGTGATGACGCTGGTGCTGGGCTCCAGCCTGATTGGCGTAGCGGTGGACTACCCGCTGCACTACCTGTCGAAGAGCTGGAGCCTGAAGCCGTGGCGCAGTTGGCCGGCGCTGCGCCTGACACTGCCGGGACTGAGCCTGAGCCTGGCCACCAGTTGCATTGGCTACCTCGCACTGGCCTGGACGCCGTTCCCGGCCCTGACGCAAATCGCGGTGTTCTCCGCCGCCGGCCTGGTTGGCGCCTACCTGTCGGCGGTGTGCCTGTTACCGGCACTGCTCAAAGGCGTGGAACTGCGCCCGGCGCAATGGCCGCTGCGCATCGCCGAGGTCCTGTGGCTCGCGCGCAGCGCCTTGCTCAAGCGCGTGCCGAGCCCAGTGCTGCTGGCGCTGGTGCTGCTGTTTTGCGCCGGTGGCCTGTGGCACCTCGACAGCAAGAACGATATCCGCCAATGGATCGGCGCACCGCCGCAGTTGCTGCAAGAAGCGCAGGCCGTGGCGCGCATCACCGGATTCCAGCCCACCAGCCAGTTTTTCCTGGTACGTGCGCAAAACCAGCAACAGTTGCTGGAGCGCCAGGCCGCACTGGGCCAACGTCTGGATCAACTGGTGAGCATGGACAAGCTCCAGGGCTATCTGGCGCTCAATCAACTGGTCAGCCCGCCCGTCGAACAGCAACGGCTGCGCGATGCGCTGAACAGACTGCCGCAACACTGGCAACCGCTACTGGACCTTGGCGTGCCCGTCAGCGCCCTGCAAACCGAAGTCGCGCAACTGCAAGCACTGCCCGCCCAAGACATCGACGCTGCGTTGGCAGGCCCGCTGGCCGAGCCCTGGCGCACATTGTGGCTAGGTCAGGTGGATGGCGGCGTCGCGGCCATGGTCAGTTTGCAAGGCTTGAGCAACCCGGCGTTATTGCGGGTGCAGGCGGTGGATTTGCCCGGCGTGCAACTGGTGGATCGTCTGGGCGATCTGAACCGGGTGTTTGCCGATACGCAGGTCAGCGCCGCTGAACTGAAGTTGATGTCGTGCGTGCTGATCGTGCTGCTGCTGATACTGCCCTTCGGTTTTGGCGGTGCCCTGCGCATCGTTGCGCTGCCCTTGCTGGCAGCGCTGTGCAGCCTGGCCAGCCTTGGCTGGCTCGGCCAGCCACTGACCCTGTTCAGCCTGTTCGGTCTGCTGCTGGTCACCGCCATCAGCGTGGATTACGCGATCCTCATGCGCGAGCAGATCGGCGGCCCGGCGGTGAGCCTGCTGGGCACTCTACTTGCCGCCGTGACCACCTGGTTGTCGTTCGGCCTGCTGGCGATCTCCAGCACGCCGGCGGTGAGCAATTTCGGCCTGTCGGTCAGCCTTGGCCTGGCGTTCAGCTTTATGCTGGCGCCCTGGGCCGGTCAGCAGAAGCACGCCTCATGATGATTAACGCCAACGCGGCAAGGAGCCCATGTGCCAACAGTTGAAATGGAACGCCGCCAAGTGGTGGTGATCGGCGCCGGGCCGTCCGGTGCCATCGCCGCCGCGCTGCTCAAGCGCAACGGGCACGATGTGCTGGTCATCGAACGCCAGCACTTCCCGCGCTTCTCGATCGGCGAAAGCCTGCTGTCCCACTGCATCGATTTCATCGAAGAAGCCGGCATGCTCGAGGCCGTGCAAGCCGCAGGTTTCCAGCTGAAGACCGGTGCGGCGTTCGCCTGGGGCGAGCGCTACAGTGCGTTCGATTTCAGCGATACGTTCAGCCACGGCAAGCCGACCACCTTCCAAGTGCAGCGCGGTGAATTCGACAAGTTGCTGGCGGACCAGGCCGCCTTGCAGGGCGTGGAAATCCGCTACGGCGAAACCCTCGTCGGTGTGGACTTCAAGGACGAGTGCCGCTA
This sequence comes from Pseudomonas sp. SDO524_S393, assembly GCF_054071875.1. Lineage (NCBI taxonomy): Bacteria > Pseudomonadati > Pseudomonadota > Gammaproteobacteria > Pseudomonadales > Pseudomonadaceae > Pseudomonas > Pseudomonas sp. SDO524_S393. The sequence goes on from NZ_JBSVVZ010000044.1 coordinate 20,753, forward strand.
CCTGCACGTGCGTCGCGAGAACGGCAGCGAGTACCACCTCAAAGCCAGGTTCGTGCTCGACGCCAGCGGCTATGGCCGCGTACTGCCGCGCCTGCTGGACCTGGATGTACCGTCTGATTTCCCCGTGCGCCAGGCGGTGTTCACCCATATTGAAGACCGCATCGAACACCCGGGCTTCGACCGCACCAAAATCCTCGTCACCACCCACCCGACGAAGCGCGATATCTGGTTCTGGACCATCCCGTTCAGCAACGGTCGCTGCTCGGTGGGCGTGGTCGCGGCCAAGGCGCACTTCGACGGGCGGGACAGCGACCTCGACGCCTGCCTGCGCGGCTTCATCGACGAAACCCCGAGCCTGTCCGGCGTGCTGCAAAACGCTGTGTGGGACACGCCCGCGCGGACCATCGGCGGCTACGCGGCCAACGTCAAGACCCTGCATGGCCCCGGCTTTGCGCTGCTGGGCAACGCCGCAGAATTTCTCGACCCGGTGTTTTCTTCCGGCGTGACCATCGCCATGCGCTCGGCCAGCATGGCCGCCGGGCTGCTGCACCGTCAGTTGCAGGGTGAAACCGTGGACTGGCAGACCGAGTTTGCCGAGCCCTTGAAACGCGGGGTCGACACCTTCCGTTGCTACGTCGAAGGCTGGTACGCCGGTACGTTCCAGGACGTGATTTTCCACCCGGGCAGTTCACCGGAGATTCGCCGGATGATCAGCTCGATTCTCGCCGGTTACGCGTGGGACGAACGCAACCCGTTTGTCAGCGAGCCGAAGCGACGGCTACGGATGCTGTCTGAAATTTGTGCAGGGGATGCCGCATGAGCACTCACTATCTGAGTAAAAACTACGTCGAAGAAACCCGTTTCGGCTTCTGGTTCCTGCGTAGCCATACCTGGCAGCACCATGTCTTGCGCGTCGCGATCAACGACCTGCGCGGCCTGTTCAGCGAGCCATTGCCGCAGGCTCCGGTGCTGCTGGACGCCGGTTGCGGCCAGGGCAAGTCTTTCAAGCTGTTGCAGCAGGTGTTCGCGCCCGAACGCTTGATCGGTCTGGACGCCGACCCCCACAGCCTGACCCTGAGCCGCGCGGAAGCCGAACGCCAGGGCCTGGCCGTCGAGCTGATCGGCAGCGACTGCGCCACCCTGCAAATGCCCGACGAAAGCGTCGACATCCTGTTCTGCCACCAGACTTTTCATCACCTGGTGGAACAGCATCGCGCCCTGAAAGAGTTCTACCGGGTACTCAAGCCCGGCGGCTATCTGCTGTTCGCCGAATCCACCGAGGCGTACATCGATACCTGGGTGATCCGCTGGCTGTTCCGTCACCCCATGCACGTGCAGAAAAGCGCCGAGGAATATCTGGACATGCTCCGCGAGCAGGGTTTTGAGTTCGGCCCGCAGAACGTTTCGTATCCGTACCTGTGGTGGAGCCGTTCCAGCGATTTCGGCCTGCTGGAGCGCTGGGGCCTGCGCAATCCGCCGCCGGTGGGCCAACGCGAAGAGACCCTGGTCAACTGCGTGGCACGCAAACCCCTGGAGGCTGCTACACCATGATCCGTTTGCTGTTGATGGCGTGCGTGTTACTGCTGGGCGCTTGCGTCAGCCAGCCGCCGCTGCCCGAAAAAACCCCCGCCCTGGCGTTGCCGATGCAGTTGCACGTGCAGCGCCTGGCCGAAGGTCAGCGCCAGGACTGGTTATTGGTGATCCAGCGTGAAGGCAGCGGCATCCGCTGGTCGATGATGGACCCGCTGGGCATCCCCCAGGCGCGGCAGAAACTGATCGACGGCCAATGGCAGGCCGACGGCCTGTTGCCGCCCAACCCTCAGGCGCGGGCGCTGTTCGCCGCCCTGCTGTTTGCCCTGACCTCGTCGGATGACGTGCGCGCGCTCTACCCCGGCGCCCAGGCGATGGACCTGACGCGCACCCTGCCCGGCCACTGGCAGATCGTGTACCAGTCTTCCGAGGTGTTCACCGTGAACATGAGCGTGCAGCCGCCCTTGAGCTATCGCATCACACCGCTGGGAGCGGGCCAATGACGGCCTACCTCAACGCCCTCGGTGTCATTTGTGCACTGGGCCGGGGCCAGGCCGAAGTCAGCCGCAATTTGTTTGCCGGCGACTGTTCCGGCATGCGCGCCGAAGGCGGCTGGGTGCCGGAGCGCGTGTTGCCGGTGGCCGGCGTGCACAGTGAACTGGCGCCCCTGCCGGCACACCTGAACCAGCACCACAGCCGCAACAACCAGTTGCTGCTGGATGCCGCGTTGCAGATCGAGGACGAGATCCGTCAGGCGATCCACACCCATGGCGCCGCGCGGGTGGCTATCGTGCTGGGCACCAGCACGTCGGGCATCGACGAGGCCAGCCAAGGCATCGCTCACTACCTGCGGGACCAGCACTTCCCCGCCGACTACGACTACCAGCAACAGGAACTCAGCGCCCCGGCGACCTTCCTCGCCGACTGGTTGCAGGTAAGCGGCCCGGCCTATGTGATTTCCACTGCGTGCACCTCCAGCGCCCGCGCACTGATGAGTGCCCAGCGCCTGTTGAACCTGGGACTGTGCGACGCGGTGATCTGCGGCGGGGTCGACAGCCTGTGCAAATTGACACTCAACGGCTTCGTCTCGCTGGAGGCCGTGTCGAGCGAACGGTGCAACCCGTTTTCGGTGAACCGCAACGGCATCAACATCGGTGAAGCGGCGGTGCTGTTCCTGATGACCCGCGAACCGGCGCCCATCGCCCTGCTCGGCAGCGGCGCCAGCTGCGACGCCCACCATATTTCTGCGCCCGAGCCCACCGGCAAGGGCGCGCTGCAAGCCATGCGCAAGGCACTGGTCAGCGCAAAACGACAGCCCGAGCAGATCGGTTACCTGAACCTGCACGGCACCGCCACGGTGCATAACGACGCCATGGAAAGCCTGGCCGTCGCCAGCCTGTTTCCCAAAGGTGTGGCCTGTGCGTCGACCAAACCCATGAGCGGCCACACCCTGGGCGCCGCCGGCGCGCTGGAAGCGGCGTTCTGCTGGTTGAGCCTGGTACACGACCGCGTGCCGCCCCATGTGTGGGACGCTCAAACCGACCCGGAGCTACCCGTTCTGCGCTGGGCGCAAGCGGGAGACGCCCTGGAACAACGCTGCCTGATGAGTAACTCGTTTGCCTTCGGCGGCAACAACGTCAGCCTGATTATCGGAGAGGCCCCATGATCGATTGGCCACTCGCCGAACTGCTGCCCCATGCCGGCGACATGATCCTGATCGATCAGGTGCTGTCGTTCGATGAGGAGCAGATTCACACCCGCGTCACCGTCAAGCCCGGTGGCTTGTTCAACCACCCGGATGGCAGCCTGCCGGCCTGGGTCGGCATCGAGCTGATGGCGCAGAGCGTGGCCGCCTACGCGGGTTGTCACGCACGCCGCAACGGTGAAGCCGTGGCGCTGGGTTTTCTGCTGGGCACCCGCAAGTTCGCGTGCAACGTGGCGCATTTTCCGGCAGGTGCCGAACTGAGCATCCACGGCATGCGCTCTCTGGAAGACGACAACGGCATGGGTGTGTTCGAATGCCACCTGACCGGTGATGGCATTTTGGCCAGCGCCCGCTTGAATGTATTTCGACCGCCCCAGGCGGCCAATTATTTAGATGAATCGAAGGACGTAACGCCATGACTGAATCCGTACTGGTCACCGGCTCCAGCCGTGGCATCGGTCGCGCCATTGCCCTGCGCCTGGCCCAGGCCGGCCATGACATCGTGCTGCATTGCCGCAGCGGTCGCGCCGAAGCCGACGCGGTGCGGGCCGAGGTCGAGGCCCTGGGCCGCCAGGCGCGGGTACTGCAATTCGATGTGGCGGATCGTGCTGCGTGCAAGGCCATCCTTGAGGCTGACGTGGAGCAGCACGGCGCCTACTACGGCGTGGTGCTCAATGCCGGCCTGACCCGTGACGGCGCTTTCCCGGCCTTGTCGGAGGACGACTGGGACGACGTATTGCGCACCAATCTCGACGGTTTCTACAACGTGCTGCACCCGGTGATGATGCCGATGATTCGGCGCCGCACCGCCGGGCGCATCGTGTGCATCACCTCGGTTTCCGGCCTGATCGGCAACCGTGGCCAGGTCAACTACAGCGCCTCGAAAGCCGGCCTGATCGGCGCCGCCAAGGCCCTGGCCATCGAGCTGGGCAAGCGCAAGATCACCGTCAACTGTGTCGCCCCCGGTTTGATCGACACCGCGATGCTGGACGAAAACGTACCGGTGGAAGAACTGATGAAGATGATCCCGGCACAACGCATGGGCACCCCGGAAGAGGTGGCGGGCGCGGTGAATTTCCTGATGTCGGCCGAAGCCGGCTATATCACCCGCCAGGTCCTGGCCGTGAATGGAGGTCTGTGCTGATGAAGCGCGTCGTCGTCACCGGCATGGCCGGCATGACTTCCCTGGGCAGCGACTGGGACACCATCGCCGCCAACTTCCGCGCCAACCGCAGCGGCATTCGGCGCATGGACGAGTGGGATCGCTTCAGCGAATTGAACACACGCCTGGCCGGGCCCATCGATGACTTCGTGGTGCCCGCCCACTGGACACGCAAGCAACTGCGCAGCATGGGCCGTGTGTCGCGCCTGGCGGTGTGGGCAGCGGAACGCGCGTTGCAAGACGCCGGTTTGCTTGGCGATGAGTCGATCAAGGACGGGCGCATGGGCGTGGCGTGCGGTTCGTCCACCGGTAGCACCGACGAGATCAAGGCGTTCGGCAACATGCTGCTGAACTCGGTGGCCGAAGGGCTCAATGCCAACTCCTATGTGCGCATGATGCCCCATACCACGGCGGCGAATATCAGCATCTTCTTTGGCCTCACAGGGCGGCTGATCCCCACGTCCAGCGCCTGCACCAGTGGCAGCCAGGGCATCGGCTACGCCTATGAAGCGATCAAGTTCGGGCGCCTGCCGTTGATGCTCGCCGGCGGCGCTGAAGAACTGTGCCCCACCGAAGCCATGGTGTTCGATGCGCTCTACGCCACCAGCCTGAAGAACGATGCGCCCCAGAGCAGCCCACGCCCGTACGACAGCGGTCGCGATGGCCTGGTGATCGGCGAAGGCGGTGGCATGCTGGTGCTGGAAGAACTGGAACATGCCCTGGCGCGAGGTGCGCATATTCATGCGGAGATCGTCGGTTTTGGCAGCAATGCCGACGGCCAGCACACCACCCGCCCGGAACAACAAACCATGCGCCGTGCGATGGAACTGGCCCTGGAAGACGCGGGGCTGGCACCTGTGGCCATCGGCTACGTCAACGGGCACGGCACTGCCACCGACCAGGGCGATATCGCCGAAACCCTGGCCACCAGCAGCCTGTTCGGCAGTCGCATGCCCATCAGCTCGCAGAAAAGCTTTCTTGGACACACCCTGGGCGCGTGCGGCGCGCTGGAATCGTGGTTCAGCATCGAGATGATGAACCGCGACCAGTACGTGCACACCTTCAACCTGGACAGCGTTGACCCGCAATGCGGCGAGCTGGATTACCTGCAGGGTGAGTTCCGCGAGATGCACCACGACTACGTGATGAACAACAACTTTGCGTTTGGCGGCGTCAACACGTCGCTGATCTTTCGCCGCTGGCCCTGAATTTCAATCGACTGGAGAAAACGGAATGTCTTCCTTGCTACGCGCCACCCTGATCACCCTGGCCTTGCTGACCACCGCGGGGTGCACCAACAAGCCGATCCTCAATACCCAGCACGATATCCCGGCCACCGGGCAGGTCAGCGAAGAGAAAGTCCGGCAGGTCATCGTCAATGCCCTGCAAAAACGTGAATGGTCCGTCCAGCGCCTGAGCCCGCAACTGGTGCAGGCCGAGATCACCGTGCGCAATCAGTTCCATGCTGAAATCGACATCCGCTACACCCGCAACAGCTACGCCATCACCTACCGCGACAGCCGTGACCTGGGCTACAAGAACGGCACCATCCATCGCAACTACAACCGCTGGGTGAGCATGCTGGACCGGGACATCCTGGCGGGGCTGCGCGCCTACGGAGTGAACGAGGCGAATACGTCGCAGCAGAATTGAAGCGCGCTTGACTGGCAGGGCGCCAGAAACGACAAAGGGCGCCTTTCGGCGCCCTCTTCACAAACAGGTTGGCTGGTCATCGCCGCGTCCTGCCTGGCTCTGCGATGGCTGGCGGCGGTGCGACGATTCGACTTGCCCGCGAATGCGGAGTGTCAGTCGACACACATGCCAACTGGCCCACCGCTTTCGCAGGCAAGCCAGCTCCCACAAAGAGCTGCTTCGTTTTAAAGTCCGTTTTTTATTGAACAGCCTTGCGCGTCAACAACTCCACAAACGCCTCGGCCATCGGGGTTTGCCCTCCTTTGCGTTGCACCAGCCACACGGACGTCACCGCGTCCGGGTCGAGGAGCGTGCGATACGCCACCCCATCGATTCGAATGCGCTGGTACGAGGCCGGCAGCACTGACACCCCCAACCCCGCTGCAACCAGGCCGATGATGGTCATGGCCTCGCCCGCTTCCTGGGCGAAGTGCGGGCTGAAGCCGGCATCACGTGCCAGGTTGAGCAGTTGGGCGTACAGGCCGCTGCCGTAGGTTCGCGGGAAAAACACGAACGGCTCTTCAGCCAACTGCGCCAGATGCAAACCGCGCTCACTGCCCGTCACCAGCGGATGGCCGGCATTCAACACGGCCACCAGCGGCTCGCGCATCAGTTCGATCAGGCTGAGGGAGTCGGGCAACGGCAGTGGCCGCATCAGCCCCACCTGGATCGACTCATCCACCAGAGATTCGGCCACTTGGGTACTGCTCATCTCCTGCAGGTTCAGATGCACCGCCGGGAACGCCTGGCGAAACGCAAAGATCGCCTGGGGGATGCTGGCGTTGAACGGTGCCGACGACGTGAAGCCGATCTTCAGTTCGCCCAGCTCACCCAACTGCGCCCGTCGCGCGACATCCGCAGCCTTGTCGACCTGCGCCAGCGCCAGCCGCGCTTCATGCAGGAACAATCGTCCCGCCTCGCTCAGCTCGACCCGACGATTGGTACGCTCAAACAACCGTGCGCCGACCTCCTGCTCCAGCGCCTGGATCTGCTGACTCAATGGCGGTTGAGAGATGCCCAGCACCTGTGCGGCGCGGCCAAAGTGCAGCTCCTCGGCGACGGCGATGAAGTAGCGCAGATGTCGTAATTCCATCCAAACCTCATTAGGTCGTAAAAGCTATCAAACAGGTCGAACAATATATTGGAAAGAATCGTTAGCCAGCTATATTCTTTTTTGCAGTGCCGGTTTCGGCGCACTCTTGCTCCCCGAGGTCCCCCGTGAAAGCTGCTGTCGCGCCCTATGCTCAAGAAGTCCCACCGAACGCCCTGGATGAGGTGGTGGCCCAGCTCAACGAGCAATACATCGAAAAAGACACGCCCATGTTCATGCGCACGGTACTGGCGCTGTTCTCTGGCGGTTTCGCGACCTTTGCTCTGTTGTATTGCGTGCAGCCGATGATGCCCGCGCTGTCCCGGGAGTTTTCCATCAATGCGGCGCAAAGCAGCCTGATTCTGTCGGTGGCCACGGCGATGCTGGCACTCGGGTTGCTGATCACCGGGCCGATTTCCGACACCCTGGGACGCAAGCCAGTGATGGTCGCCGCGTTGTTCAGCGCCGCGCTGTGCACCATTGCCAGCGGTCTGATGCCGACCTGGGAAGGCATCCTGCTGATGCGCGCGCTGGTGGGCCTGTCCCTGAGCGGCCTGGCCGCCGTGGCGATGACCTACCTGAGCGAAGAAATCCACCCACAACACATCGGCCTGGCCATGGGTCTGTACATCGGCGGCAACGCCATTGGCGGCATGAGCGGACGTCTGATCATCGGCGTGTTGATCGACTTCGTCAGCTGGCACACCGCAATGCTGATCATCGGCGCCCTGGCGCTGATCGCAGCGACCGTGTTCTGGAAAATCCTCCCCGAGTCGCGCAACTTCCGCGCCAGCAGCCTCAAGCCGCGCAACCTGCTGGACGGTTTTGTCATGCACTTCAAGGACGCGGGCCTGCCGTGGCTATTCCTTGAGGCGTTCCTGCTGATGGGCGCGTTCGTGACGATGTTCAACTACATCGGCTACCGCTTGCTGGCCTCGCCCTATGAACTGAGCCAGGCGGTGGTCGGTTTGCTGTCGCTGGTGTACCTCACCGGCATCTACAGCTCGGCAAAAATCGGCTCGCTGGCCGACCGCCTCGGTCGCCGCCGCGTCCTGTGGGGAACGATCGTGCTGATGCTCGCCGGCATGAGCCTGACCCTGTTCACACCGCTGTGGCTGGTGGTGCCAGGCATGCTGATCTTCACCTTCGGCTTCTTCGGCGCCCACTCGGTGGCCAGCAGCTGGATCGGGCGCCGCGCGGTGAAAGCCAAGGGGCAGGCGTCGTCGCTGTACCTGTTCTGCTACTACGTGGGATCGAGCATTGCAGGGACGGCGGGCGGGTTCTTCTGGCACTTTGCCGGGTGGAGCGGGATTGGCGCGTTCATCATCGCGCTGTTGATCGGCGCGTTGCTGGTGGCGTTGAGACTGGCGAAGCTGCCGCCGCTTGGGAATGTGTAGGCCTGATACGGCGTTGCTTTAAATGTGGGAGCAAGCCAGCTCCCACATTTGTTTTGCGTGTTATTCGTGGTACTGCGCCGACAGTTCATGCACCGCGCGCAGGAACGCGCCGGCATGCTCCGGGTTCACTTCCGGCGTGATGCCATGGCCCAGGTTGAACACATGCCCGGAGCCCTTGCCGTAGCTGGCGAGGATGCGGCCCACTTCAGTGCGGATCGCTTCCGGCTTGGCATACAGCACGGTCGGGTCCATGTTGCCTTGCAGCGCAACGCGGTTGCCCACGCGCCGGCGGGCTTCGCCGAGGTCACAGGTCCAGTCCAGGCCGAGGGCGTCGGCACCTGCATCGGCGATGCTTTCCAGCCAGAGGCCGCCGTTTTTGGTGAACAGGATCACCGGCACTTTGCGGCCTTCGTGTTCGCGGATCAGGCCGCCGACGATCTTGCGCATGTAGGCCAGGGAAAATTCCTGGTACGCCGCCGCCGACAGGTTGCCGCCCCAGGTGTCGAAGATCTGCACCGCTTGCGCACCGGCCTGGATCTGGCCGTTGAGGTAGGCGGTGACCGACTGCGCCAGCTTGTCCAGCAGCAGGTGCATGGCTTGCGGATTGTCGTAGAGCATGGCCTTGGTCTTGCGGAAGTCCTTCGACGAACCGCCTTCGACCATGTAGGTGGCCAGGGTCCACGGGCTGCCGGAGAAGCCGATCAGCGGCACGCGGCCGTTGAGTTCACGGCGGATGGTGCTCACGGCGTCCATCACGTAACCCAGGTCTTTGTGCGGGTCGGGGATCGGCAGCGCTTCGATGTCGGCCAGGGTGCTGACGACCTTCTTGAAACGCGGGCCTTCGCCGGTTTCGAAATACAGGCCCTGGCCCATGGCGTCAGGGATGGTGAGGATATCGGAGAAGAGGATGGCCGCGTCCAGTTCGGGGTAGCGGTCCAGCGGCTGCATCGTGACTTCGCAGGCGAACGCCGGGTTCATGCACAAGCTCATGAAGTCGCCGGCATTGGCACGACTGGCGCGGTATTCCGGCAGGTAGCGACCGGCCTGGCGCATCATCCACACAGGGGTGACGTCCACGGGTTGCTTGAGCAGGGCACGAAGGAAACGGTCGTTCTTGAGGGCAGTCATGTCGGCATCCGCAAAAAAAGTGCGGGCATTTTCTCAGAGCGCGACGCAAAAGGCACGGAATGCACCGTGCCTTTTATCTATCGGGTCAATTTGTCGCGGACATAAAAGCGCTGCAAAACAAATGTGGGAGCTGGCTTGCCTGCGATTGCGGTAGTTCAGTCGAGACATCCGGTGACTGTTACAGCGCTATCGCAGGCAAGCCAGCTCCCACCGTTTGATCCCATTTCAAGTTGGGATCGGGGTCAGACCTGCAGGTAATCCAGGATCCCTTCGGCGGCGTTGCGGCCTTCGAAGATCGCCGTGACCACCAGGTCCGAGCCGCGCACCATGTCACCACCGGCGAAGATCTTCGGGTTGCTGGTCTGGTGCTTGTACCGGCCTTGCTCAGGCGCCACGACGCGGCCCTGGCTGTCGGTCTGGATGTCGAACTGCTCGAACCACGGCGCCGGGCTTGGGCGGAAACCGAAAGCGATGACCACGGCGTCGGCCGGGATGATCTCTTCGGACCCCGGGATCGGCTCGGGGCTGCGACGGCCACGGGCGTCCGGCTCGCCGAGACGGGTCTCGACCACCTTCACGCCTTCGACCCGGTCTTCACCGACGATGGCGATCGGCTGGCGGTTGTAGAGGAATTTCACGCCTTCTTCCTTGGCGTTCTTCACCTCTTTGCGCGAGCCCGGCATGTTCGCTTCATCACGACGATAGGCACAGGTCACAGCCTTGGCGCCCTGGCGGATCGAGGTCCGGTTGCAGTCCATCGCGGTGTCGCCACCGCCCAGCACCACCACCTTCTTGCCTTTCATGTCGACGAAATCTTCCGGCGACTTTTCAAAGCCCAGGTTGCGGTTGACGTTGGCGATCAGGAAGTCCAGTGCGTCATACACACCCGGCAGGTCTTCGCCGGCAAAGCCGCCCTTCATGTAGGTGTAGGTGCCCATGCCCATGAACACGGCATCGTATTCGGCGAGCAGTTGCTCCATGGTCACGTCTTTGCCGACCTCGGTGTTCAGGCGGAACTCGATGCCCATGCCGGTGAACACTTCGCGACGGTTGCTCAGTACGGTTTTTTCCAGCTTGAACTCGGGGATGCCGAAGGTCAGCAGACCACCGATTTCCGGGTTCTTGTCGAACACCACCGGGGTCACGCCGCCACGCACCAGCACGTCGGCACAGCCCAGGCCGGCAGGACCGGCGCCGATGATGGCGACGCGCTTGCCGGTCGGCTTGACCTTGGACATGTCCGGGCGCCAGCCCATGGCGAACGCGGTGTCGGTGATGTACTTCTCCACCGAACCGATGGTCACCGCGCCGAAGCCGTCGTTGAGGGTGCAGGCACCCTCGCACAGACGGTCCTGCGGGCACACCCGGCCGCACACTTCCGGCAGGGTGTTGGTCTGGTGCGACAGCTCGGCAGCCGCAAGGATGTTGCCCTCGGCCACCAATTTGAGCCAATTGGGAATGAAGTTGTGCACCGGGCACTTCCATTCGCAATACGGGTTGCCGCAACCCAGGCAACGATGTGCCTGGTCGGACGACTGCTGGGGTTTGAAGGGCTCGTAGATTTCCACGAACTCTTTCTTGCGTTGACGCAACAGTTTCTTCTTCGGATCTTTGCGCCCGACATCGATGAACTGGAAGTCGTTATTCAGACGTTCAGCCATGTTAAAACCTCATCAAACTCTTCAGGCGCATATCACTGCGGGTTGGCACGGATGCTGGAAAGCAACGATTTCAGGTTGGCAGCCTTGGGCTTGACCAGCCAGAAACGACGCAGGTAATCATCGAGGTTTTCGGCGAGGTTACGTCCCCATTCGCTGCCGGTTTCCTCGACGTATTCATCCAGCACGTGTTGCAAGTGGTTCCGGTAGGACTCCATGGCTTCGCCGCTGATGCGCTGGATCTCGACCAACTCGTGGTTGACCTTGTCGACGAAGGTGTTGTCCTGGTCGAGCACATAGGCGAAACCGCCAGTCATGCCCGAACCGAAGTTGTAACCGGTCTTGCCCAGTACCGCGACAAAGCCTCCGGTCATGTACTCGCAGCAGTGATCGCCAGTGCCTTCCACCACGGTGTGGGCACCGGAGTTACGCACGGCGAAACGCTCACCGGCGGTACCGGCGGCGAACAGCTTGCCACCGGTGGCGCCGTACAGGCAGGTGTTGCCGACAATGGCGCTGTCCTGGGTCTTGTACACGCTGCCTTTGGGCGGAACGATGACCAGCTTGCCGCCGGTCATGCCCTTGCCCACGTAGTCGTTGGCGTCGCCTTCCAGGTACATGTGCAGACCGCCGGCGTTCCACACGCCGAAGCTCTGGCCCGCAGTACCCTTGAAGCGGAACGTGATCGGCGCCTTGGCCATGCCTTGGTTGCCGTGCTTGCGCGCGATTTCGCCGGAGATACGTGCACCGATGGAACGGTCGCAGTTGCAGATATCCAGTTCGAACTCGCCACCGCTGGCGTCGCTGATCGCGCCACCGGCAATTTCCACCATCTTCTCGGCCAGCAGGCCCTTGTCGAATGGCGGGTTGCGCTCCACACCGCAGAACTGCGGTTTGTCAGCCGGGATGTGATCGCTGCCGAGCAACGGCGTCAGGTCCAGGTGGTGTTGCTTGGCGGTCTGGCCTTCGAGAACTTCCAGCAGATCGGTGCGGCCGATCAGCTCTTCGAGGGAGCGCACGCCCAGCTTGGCCAGCCACTCACGGGTCTCTTCGGCGACGTAGGTGAAGAAATTCACCACCATGTCGACGGTGCCGATGTAGTGATCCTTGCGCAGCTTTTCGTTCTGGGTCGCCACGCCGGTGGCGCAGTTGTTCAGGTGGCAGATACGCAGGTATTTGCAGCCCAGGGCGATCATCGGCGCAGTACCGAAGCCGAAGCTTTCGGCGCCAAGGATCGCGGCCTTGATCACGTCGAGGCCGGTTTTCAGGCCACCGTCGGTCTGCACACGGACCTTGCCACGCAGGTCGTTGCCGCGCAGGGTCTGGTGGGTTTCGGCCAGGCCGAGTTCCCATGGTGCGCCGGCATACTTGATGGAGGTCAGCGGCGATGCGCCGGTGCCACCGTCGTAACCGGAGATGGTGATCAGGTCGGCATACGCCTTGGCCACACCGGCGGCGATGGTGCCCACACCGGCTTCCGCCACCAGTTTCACCGAGACCAGCGCCTGCGGGTTGACTTGTTTCAGGTCGAAAATCAGCTGCGACAAATCTTCGATCGAGTAGATGTCGTGGTGCGGCGGTGGCGAGATCAGGGTCACGCCCGGTACCGCATAACGCAGCTTGGCGATCAGGCCGTTGACCTTGCCGCCAGGCAGCTGGCCGCCTTCGCCGGGCTTGGCGCCCTGGGCCACTTTGATTTGCAGCACTTCGGCGTTGACCAGGTATTCCGGCGTGACACCGAAGCGACCGGTGGCCACTTGCTTGATTTTCGAGCTCTTGATGGTGCCGTAGCGCGCCGGGTCTTCGCCGCCTTCGCCGGAGTTGGAACGCGCACCCAGGCGGTTCATGGCTTCGGCCAAGGCTTCATGGGCCTCGGGCGACAAGGCGCCCAGGGAAATACCGGCGGAGTCGAAGCGCTTGAGGATCGCGTCCAATGGTTCGACTTCGCTGATGTCCATCGCGGTGTCCAGGGTCTTCACCTTGAACAGGTCGCGGATCATCGACACCGGGCGGTTGTCCACCAGCGCGGTGTATTCCTTGAACTTGGCGTAGTCGCCCTGCTGCACGGCGGCTTGCAGGGTGTTCACCACGTCCGGGTTGTACGCGTGGTATTCGCCACCGTGCACGAACTTGAGCAGGCCGCCTTGCTGGATCGGCTTGCGCGCGCTCCAGGCTTCGGCGGCCAGGGCTTTCTGTTCGGCTTCGATGTCGACGAAACGCGCGCCCTTGATACGGCTTGGCACGCCGCGGAAGCTCAAATCGCAGACTTCTTCGGACAGGCCGATGGCCTCGAACAGCTGCGCGCCCCGGTACGACGTGATGGTGGAGATACCCATCTTCGACAGGATTTTCAGCAGGCCCTTGGTGATGCCTTTACGGTAGTTCTTGAACACTTCGTAGAGGTCACCCAGCACTTCGCCGGTACGGATCAGGTCGCCCAGCACTTCGTAGGCCAGGAACGGGTACACCGCCGAGGCGCCGAAACCGATCAGCACCGCAAAGTGATGCGGGTCGCGGGCGGTGGCGGTTTCCACGAGGATGTTGGAGTCGCAGCGCAGGCCTTTTTCGGTCAGGCGGTGGTGTACCGCGCCGGTGGCCAGCGACGCGTGGATCGGCAGTTTGCCCGGCGCGATATGACGGTCGCTCAGTACGATCTGGGTACGACCGGCGCGCACGGCTTCTTCAGCCTGATCGGCGACGTTGCGCACCGCGGCTTCAAGGCCGACGCTCTCGTCGTAGTTCAGGTCGATGATCTGGCGATCGAAGCCCGGGCGATCCAGGGTCATCAGCGAGCGCCATTTGGCCGGGGAAATCACGGGCGAACTGAGGATCACGCGGGAGGCGTGCTCAGGCGACTCCTGGAAGATGTTGCGCTCGGCACCGAGGCACACTTCCAGGGACATCACGATAGCTTCGCGCAGCGGGTCGATCGGTGGGTTGGTCACCTGGGCGAACTGCTGGCGGAAATAGTCGTACGGCGTGCGCACGCGCTGGGACAGTACGGCCATCGGCGTGTCGTCGCCCATGGAACCTACCGCCTCATAGCCTTGCTCGCCGAGCGGACGCAACACCTGGTCGCGCTCTTCGAACGTGACCTGGTACATCTTCATGTACTGCTTGAGCTGGTCGACGTCGTAGAAAGCCGAACCGTGGTCGTTGTCTTCCATGGTCGCCTGGATACGCAGGGCGTTCTTGCGCAGCCATTGTTTGTACGGGTGACGCGACTTCAAGCGGTTGTCGATGGCGTCGGTGTCGAGGATCTGCCCGGTTTCGGTGTCCACGGCCAGGATCTGGCCGGGGCCCACGCGGCCTTTGGCGATGACGTCTTCGGGCTTGTAGTCCCACACGCCGATTTCCGACGCGAGGGTGATGAAACCGTTGGTGGTCGTGACCCAACGCGCCGGGCGCAGACCGTTACGGTCGAGCAGGCACACCGCGTAGCGGCCGTCGGTCATTACCACGCCGGCCGGGCCGTCCCACGGCTCCATGTGCATCGAGTTGTACTCGTAGAATGCACGCAGGTCCGGGTCCATGGTCTCGACGTTCTGCCACGCTGGCGGAATGATCATCCGCACGCCACGGAACAGGTCGATGCCGCAGGTAACCATCAGCTCGAGCATGTTGTCCATGCTCGAGGAGTCGGAACCCACGCGGTTGACCAGCGGGCCGAGCTCTTCCAGGTCCATCAGGTCGTTGGTGAACTTGGTGCGACGGGCCTGGGCCCAGTTGCGGTTACCGGTGATGGTGTTGATCTCGCCGTTGTGGGCGAGGAAGCGGAATGGCTGGGCCAGCGGCCATTTCGGCAGGGTGTTGGTGGAGAAGCGCTGGTGGAACACGCAGATTGCGGTCTGCAGGCGCTCGTCGCTCAGGTCCGGATAAAAGGCGGTGAGGTCCGCCGGCATCATCAGGCCTTTATAAATGATGGTCTTGTGGGAAAAGCTGCAGATGTAGTGATCGACATCTGCGGCGTTGGCCACGGACGAACGGCGACGGGCGCTGAACAGCTTGATCGCCATGTCCTGGTCGCTCAAGCCGTCACCCGCGATGAACACTTGCTCGATCTGCGGCAGACGCTCGTGGGCCAGACGGCCGAGTACGCTGGTGTCGATCGGCACTTTACGCCAGCCGACGAGCTGCAGGCCTTCGGCCAGGATCTCGCGGTTCATGTTCTCGCGAGCGGCTTCGGCTTTGACCGGATCCTGGTTGAAGAACACCATGCCCACGGCGTACTGCTTGGGCAGGTCGACAGCAAATTGTTCTTTTGCGACAGCGCGCAGAAACAGGTCGGGCTTTTGAATCAGCAAGCCACAACCGTCACCGGTCTTGCCGTCGGCGTTGATCCCACCACGGTGGGTCATGCAGGTCAGGGCCTCGATGGCCGTTTGCAAAAGGGTATGACTGGGCTCGCCCTGCATATGGGCTATCAGGCCGAAACCGCAGTTATCCTTGAATTCATCGGGTTGGTACAGACCTGCTTTCATAGACACTTTCTCACCAGGCTGCCTCTTCTATCGAGGCAAATTTCTTTTCAATTCAACCGGTTACCTTCCACGCCGAACGTACGCCGGCTTAGCGGGGGCAAAAGGGAGGTCATTGTACACACCGACACGAACGCTCACAAATTTAGCGACGAAATGTCGCAAATCTATGTCGCATTTATGAAAGGTTTAAAGCGATACGCTGTGCTAGTCAAAACTTTTTTAATTCTGACTGCCGCGACTCAAAAGCTACTGTGACGCAGACACCACAAAGCGCGCGGCCTTCAGGGCTGCACGCTGTTGTAGTTTTTTTGAGGTGCCGGGAGGGCGGCCTGGGTAAGGCCGCCGGATCTTCAGCGAGTTGTTGCGAGTTCTTGTTGAACGCTGGCAACAGTGCGAGGCCAAGGTTTACCAGCCTGAACCTTCGCTGGCAAGGCTTTGATGGCAGAATCAGCCGCGGCACGGCTTGCAAAGTTGCCATAAGTGATCACGTAGAGAGGCTTGCCGTTGAGCACTTTCTTGAAATAACGGTACTCGCCGCCCTGCTCTTTCACGAACGCCTGGGCGTTGGCTTCGGAGCTGGTGCCAAGGATCTGCACAACAAAGTTGCTGGCCGGCTGGCTGCCGTACCAGCCACTGCCTGCGGCGCCAGCCTTGGCGACGGTGGCAGCGGGCTTCTCGGCCGGTTTGGCTGCGGGTGCTGGCGCTGGCTTGGCGGCAGGTGCAGGCGCAGCCAGCTTGGTCACTGGCGCAGGCTTGGCAGTTGCGACCGTAGGTGCCGGTGTGGGCTTGGCGGCTGGCTGGCCGGCTGGCACGCCTGCAGGTGGCGCAGTGGTGGTGACCGTCGGCGGGGTCGCGCTGGAACCTTCCACCGGCACACCGTCGTCCCCTTCGGAGATACCACCGGCCTCTTCAGCCAGCGGGCCGCGCATCACGGGCTGGCCGACCATCGGCAGGTTGGTCGGCTGGCCGGAGTTGGCGAATTCGACATTTGGCGTGGGTTTGCCCAGTGGCAATTGCGCCTGTTCGGTTGGCGTGCCGGCAGTCGTCGGTGCCTTGCTGCGCCCCGGAATCAACCAGGCGGCGGCAACGGCGACCACGACAACGGCGGAGATAGCCAGTACGTGCTTCTTAGGCATAGTGAACCCCATCTTTGGACGCTTCACCGCGGAACGGCTGGCAATCATGGCTTCGATCATGGCATCGCGGGCGACCTGGTTGATGGTGCCAGGCCAGCCGTCGGAGCTTTCGTGAATATCAGAGATCTGCTGAGCGGAGAAAAGTTCGATACCCGCCCCTGCGCCTTCGAGGCGTTGAGCCAGGTATTCGCGGGTTTCTTCCTCTTCGTACGGCTGCAATTCGATGACGTGGAACAGTTCCTGGTCGCCACTGATCTGCTCCAGCTCGGCGATCAGCGAAGACTCACCGAACAGGAACACATGGGGGCGGCCTTCCGGTGTGCCCGCCGCCAGCGCCAGCAACGCCTCCAGGGCGGACTCGTCGAGCTGCTCGGCGTCGTCCACCAGCAGATAGACTTCCTGGCCGGTCAGGCCCAGCTGCACCACCTGCTTGAGGATCGCGTTCGGCTCGGCGTTTGCCACGTCCAGGGCCTGGGCCACTTGGCGCAACACACCCGCCGCATCACCGGCACCACGGGCCGACACCACCACGCTCTGCACCGACTGCTTGTTGGTGCTGGCCACCAGCGCCTGGCGCAGCAGGGTCTTGCCACTGCCCAACGGGCCGGTCACGACCAGCAGCAATTGGCTATAGCGCGCCAGGTGATGCAACTGGCCGAGCACCGGCTTGCGCTGGGCCGGGAAAAATTTGAAGCCGGGCACCCGTGGAGCAAAAGGGTCATGGCTCAGGTGGTAATGGCCGAGGAACGCCTCGTCGGCATGCAAACTAGTCATCGGGATCTTATTAACCTTTAAGCTGGGCCAGGGCGCGGTAATCCGCTCCCAGCGTGGCCTGTAAAATCTCTTTCGGATAATCGTCGGTCACCACCGCTTCGCCCATGCGGCGCAGCAGCACCAGTCGCAGTCGACCGTCGATCACTTTCTTGTCTATCGCCATATGTTCGAGGAAGTCGGCCTCGGTCATCTCCTCCGGCGGGATAACCGGCAAGCCGGCTCGCTGGAACAGACGGATGCCGCGGTCCCGCTCCTTTGCGGTGATCCAGCCCAGACGCTGCGACATCTCCAGTGCCATCACCGTGCCAGCCGCTACGGCCTCCCCGTGCAACCAGACACCATAGCCCATGTGCGTTTCGATCGCATGGCCGAAGGTGTGGCCCAGGTTCAAGGTGGCCCGCACGCCGGACTCCCGCTCGTCGGCATTTACCACCAGCGCCTTGGCGGCACAGGAACGGGAAATGGCTTCGGTGAGGGCCGCCTGGTCGAGGTTGCGCAGCGCATCCACATGCTCTTCCAGCCAGGTAAGGAACGGCTCGTCGCAGATCAGGCCGTACTTGATGACTTCCGCCAGGCCGGCCGACAGCTCGCGCGGCGGCAGGGTGTTGAGGGTGGCAGTGTCGATCAGCACGGCATTGGGCTGGTAGAAAGCACCCACCATGTTCTTGCCCAGCGGATGGTTGATACCGGTCTTGCCTCCCACCGACGAATCGACCTGGGACAGCAGGGTGGTCGGCACCTGGATAAAGTCCACGCCACGCTGATAGCAGGCGGCCGCGAAGCCGGCCATATCGCCGATCACACCGCCGCCCAGGGCGACCACAGTGGTGCGGCGGTCGTGGCGAGCGGTGAGCAGGCCATCGAAGATCAGTTGCAGGGTTTCCCAGTTCTTGTGGGCTTCACCGTCGGGCAGGATCACGGAAATCACCGAATACGCCGACAGGCTGCGGCTCAGACGCTCAAGATACAGCGGCGCGACCGTTTCATTGGAGATGATCGCCACCTGCCGCCCGGCAATATGAGGCGCGAGCAACTCGGGCTGGTCCAACAGCCCCTCGCCAATATGGATCGGGTAGCTGCGCTCGCCTAGATCGACCTTAAGTGTCTGCATGTGTCCCCGCGTTGAAGATGTATTGACGACCGGTAACATTGAAATCTGACGCCACCTAATGGCTCTACGCCACACTCCGGCGGGTGATAGCGCGCCGCCGAGAATAGCGCATTTCGGGCCAGGCTTTAACGGGGTGGCAGTTGCTGCAAGCGCTCGAGAATATCGAGCACCACCATCCGCGGCGGCCGCTCATCGGTTTCCACCACCAGGTCGGCGATTTCCCGATACAGCGGATCGCGCAGCGTCAGCAGGTCTCGCAGGGTTTTCTCCGGGTTGGCCGTGCGCAGCAACGGACGATTGCGATCGCGGGCAGTGCGGCCCACCTGCTGCTCGACCGACGCATGCAGATAGACCACCCGACCACCGGCATGCAATGCGCGACGGTTTTCATCGCGCATTACCGCGCCACCGCCGGTCGCCAATACCACGCCGTCGCAGCCGCACAGCTCGGCGATCATCGCCTGCTCGCGGTCACGAAAGCCCAGTTCGCCTTCCTTATCGAAGATCCATGGGATATTGGCGCCCGTGCGCAATTCAATTTCCTTGTCGGAATCTTTGAACGGCAGGCGCAGCTCTTTGGCCAGCAAACGGCCGATGGTGCTTTTTCCAGCGCCCATCGGACCTACAAGAATCAAATTTCGCACAGAATCAACGACTCACAGCAATCGCCTGGTTATTCATGATACGCGGAGTCAGGAATACCAGCAGCTCGGATTTTTTCTCCGCCAGCACATCGCGCCGGAAAAGGCGGCCAAGATACGGCACATCGCCCAAAAATGGCACTTTATCTACCACTTTGCTTTGGGTATTGGAGAAAACACCGCCAATGACGATGGTCTCGCCATCCTTGACCAGAACCTTGGCGTTGACCTCGTTTTTCTTGATCGGCGGCACGTCGTTGAGCTTGTTCAAGTAGTCAGGCTCATCCTTGGTGACCTT
Organism: Pseudomonas sp. SDO524_S393; assembly: GCF_054071875.1. Classification (NCBI taxonomy): domain Bacteria; kingdom Pseudomonadati; phylum Pseudomonadota; class Gammaproteobacteria; order Pseudomonadales; family Pseudomonadaceae; genus Pseudomonas; species Pseudomonas sp. SDO524_S393. The sequence goes on from NZ_JBSVVZ010000044.1 coordinate 40,556, forward strand.
GACCTCCATGATCACGCGGTCATCCGGGGTGATCTGCGGGGTCACTTCCAGCGAGAGCGAGGCCTCCTTGAACGACACCGACGTGGCGCCACTGGAGCTGGATTCCTGATAGGGAATTTCGGTGCCCTTGAGGATGCGCGCGGTTTCCTTGTCGGACGTAACCACCTTGGGTTGGGAAACAATTTCCCCGTTACCGGTCTTTTCCATGGCGGTCAGTTCCAGATCCAGCAACAGGTTGTCGGTGATGAAGGCAAGACCCAGCCCCGACGTGCCGGTAAAAGCCCCCATATCGACGAACGGCGAACTGGGCGGGCTTTCCGGCGGCGTCGCGCCTTCGGGCAAAGGTTTGTCGATGCCACCCGCCGACCAATTCCCGCGATTGAGCCGCCCGCCCCAGCGCACTCCCAGGCTTTTGTCATAGTCGACGTTGGCCTCGACGATCCGCGCCTCGATCATCACCTGACGCACCGGCACATCCAGTTGCGCCACGATTCGCCGTAACTCCTCCAGCCGCTCGCCGGTCTGGTAAGCAATGATGTTATTGGTGCGATCATCCACCGCCACCGAGCCACGTTCATCGGCGCCGTCTTCCAGCCCCGTCACCGACTGGAACAGCTTGGCCAGGTCCGCCGCCTTCGCGTAGTTGACCTGCAACAACTCCCGACGCAACGGCGCCAATTCGGCCATTTGCTTGCGCGCCTCCAGCGTCAGGAGCTCGCGAGCCGCCAATTCATCGGCAGGCGCCACCAGCAAAACACCCGCCTTGACCCGCTTGTCCAACCCCTTGGCTTGCAGCACCAGGTCCAGCGCCTGGTCCCAGGGCACGTCCTTGAGTCGCAGGGTGATCGTGCCCTGCACATCGTCGCTGGCAACCAGGTTCAGGCCGGCCACATCGGCAATCTGCTGCAAGACCGCACGCAGGTCGATGTTCTGGAAGTTGAGGCTCAGTTTGCCTCCGGTATAGGTACCCTGAGCCGCGCTGCCAGGGGGTGGCAGCTGGATCAGGTCCACGCGATTGGGCACAGCGACAGCCATCGGTGCCGTGAACGCTATCCATAGCGCCGCACCGAAGGACGAGAAAATCCTTTTCATTGATTCGATTCCGTTATGAGTTGACGTTCAACACAAGACTGCGCGAGCGCTCCAGCCAGGCGCCCTGTTCATCAGGAAAAAGCTCGACCAGTTCGACATGGTCGTCATGAATGGCCGTGATGCGGCCATGGTCCGGCCCGAGATAGTCGCCGACAGCCAGTCGGTGCACCTCCGAGGCGGCACGCAGCAGAGCGAAGGTCTGCGCACCGCGGGACAAGGTGCCGACCATTTCGAACCGGTCGATAGCCAGTCCTTCCAGCGCCCCTCGCGGACGGGCGAGGTCCGGCGCCGGAACGGTACGGCCAGGTGCCCGAGCGACCTGCACAGCCAGCGGCCGAAACGGGTCGCGCAGCGCAGCGGCGTCGTAGGCGAAGCCAGGCACCGGCGCAATGATGTCTTCGGACACACCGTGCCTTCCAGCCTGCTCACGCCAGTAACTGCTGGCCAACAGGTCGAGCCGCAGTCCCGGGCCCACGGAGCGCAGGGTAATGTCGCGCACGATGACCAGGCGCCCCAGCCCGCCCAGGGCACTGACGAATGTCGCCAGGTCGTGATAGCCCCCAGCGACCGTCACTTGCAAGGACTGCTCGGAATACAGCGACTGCGCCTGCTGCTCCAGGGGAGCGACCGCCTCGACCAGCAGACCGTTGACTGCCGCCAACCGGGCGATATCGTCCAACAGGGCAGGCACTTCGGACCTGCCGGGCAATGACTGCCATAACATTTCAACCTTTTCCTGCATGACCTGCAGTCGACGCACACGGTCTTCAAGGCTGGCAGACAAGGTCGTCTTGTGTGCGAGTTGCTGCTGCAACTCCCCTTCCCGCACCTCGGCCTGCTGCAAACGCTCCCGGGACGGCCCCAGAGACAGGCACTCACCCACCACCAGCACCAGCCCCGCCAGGGCACAGCCCAGCAGGACCTTGCCAGGCAAGGGCCATTTTGCAGCGTTGTGAGAAAGTGCGGAAAAGTCGAGCCCCGACAGGCTCAAGGTTGCGCCTCGGTCGAGTCGCCCTGACGCACCATCAATTGAAATTCATTTTGACCGTGCTCACCTTCAGCGCGCACATGCTGCAAGCGGGTGGCATGGGTCCCTTCGGACGCCTCCAGCCGGCGCATCAACTGGGCGATATCCTGGCTGGATTCGGCACTGCCGCTGATGCTGACCGTATCCCCCCTGGCGACCACTTCGTGCAGATGAACGCCTTCAGGCACCGCACGGGCCAATTGATCGAACAATCGGGCATTGGTCGAGCGGCCATCATGCAGGTCTTGCACGACCCTCATGCGCTCCGCCAGTTGCTGGCTTTGCTCCTGGAGATCATCAATGGTCTTGATACGCGCATCCTGGACAGCGACTTCCTTGACCAGGTGGTTATTGCGCGCTGCTTGCCGGTCGATCGCCTGATCGATCACCTGGTCCGCCAGCCACACTGCCGCGAGCGCCGCGCAGGCGAACGCCAACAAAAAGATGAGGAAATATTTGCGCCGACGTTCGGCCAGTACCTGGCGCCAAGGCAAAAGGTTGATTCGTGTCATCAAGCGAAACTCCTCAGGGCCAACCCGCAAGCAATTCCCATCCCTTGGGCATCCACGGCCCATTGTGCACCATCGACTCGATGGCCCGGCGTGAAGCTGGCGAAATCCTGACGGCAAGCGCGCTCCAATGCAAACGCTTCGACATCCACCACCCGCGGCACCAGCCCGGCCAGAGCCAAAACGGCCTCGCGCGCTTCGACCTGCTCCTTCAGGCAAGCCGCCAGCAGCACCTCCACTCGCGCCGGGTCCCGAGGCGAAACACCCTTGACCTGAAAGTCGATGGCCACCTCGTCCAGGGGATAAGGAATGTATTGGTCCGCCTCCATCTGAATCTTCCAGACCATCTCGTCGTCGCTGAGCCCCACCTCCAGCTCGATCACCCGCGTGATGACCGACGGTCCCGCCACGGCAACCGCAGCGCCCCGGGCGACAGTATTCATTTTTCCCCACGCCTCGCGCAGCGCCCGCCCGACTCCGTCGAGGTCCAACAACGTGCCATCGACCACCGCATGGGCCGGCAATGCCTGGGAAACGTAGCCTTGAACACGGTAACCGTGACCCGAACGTTCCAGCTCGACGAGCCGCAAGCTCGTGTCATTGATGTCGACACCCAGGACGGCATCGACTTTTCGCCTGAAAAATCCCTTTATCATAAAACTCCCCAAAACTTTCCCTGTCATACCGCCTGATCGGCGCCGGGCAACGTGCAATCGGTCGACTTGTTTGAGTGGTGCGAATGACGCCCCAAGCCGAAAAATGCTTTAATGCCCAGCGTTTTTTCCCGCTTTTATCTGCAGCTCGGGTCGATCCATCGTTTGCCATGCATGCCCCGGCGCCTAACCCATTCTTTTCTCTGGAAATCCAAAAGCCTTGATTCGTCTGCTGAAGTTTTTCGGGTACTCCATTGTCGCCATCGTCTGCGGGCTGCTGCTCGTACTCAGCGGTGCCTACCTCTACCTTAGTCCGGGTTTGCCCTCCGTAGAGGCGCTTAGAAGTATCCAGTTGCAGATTCCTTTGCGGGTCTACAGCAGCGATGAAAAGCTGATCGCGGAGTTCGGCGAAATGCGCCGCACACCGATCCGTTTTGCCGATATTCCGCCCAATTTCATCAGCGCCCTGCTCTCGGCAGAGGACGATAACTTCGCCAACCACTACGGTGTCGACCCCAGCAGCCTGGTGCGTGCGGCGACTCAGTTGGTAAAAAGCGGACACATTCAGTCCGGCGGCAGCACCATTACCATGCAGGTGGCGAAGAACTTCTTCCTTACCAGCGAACGCAGTTTTTCACGCAAGGCCACCGAGATCCTGCTGGCGCTGCAAATCGAACGTCAGCTGACCAAGGACGAGATCCTCGAGCTGTACGTCAACAAGATCTATCTGGGTAACCGCGCCTATGGCATCGAAGCCGCGTCCCAGGTCTATTACGGCAAGTCGATTCGCGAAGCCAGCCTGGCGCAGATGGCCATGATTGCCGGCCTGCCCAAGGCGCCGTCGCGCTTCAACCCCCTGGCCAACCCGGCGCGCAGCAAGGAGCGCCGCGACTGGATCCTGGGCCGCATGTACAAGCTGGGCAAGATCGACCAGGCAGCTTATGAAAGCGCCGTGGCCGAACCGCTGAACGCCAGCTACCACGTGCCGACGCCGGAAGTGAACGCCCCCTACATTGCCGAGATGGCCCGCGCCGAAATGGTTGGCCGTTATGGCAGCGATGCCTATACCGAAGGTTTCCGCGTCACCACGACCGTTCCAAGCGACCTGCAGGAAATCGCCAACAACTCGGTGCACGAAGGCCTGATCACCTACGACCAGCGCCACGGCTACCGCGGCCCCGAGTCGCGCCTGCCTGGCAAGACCCTGAGCGCCTGGGCCACCGAACTGGGCAAACAGCGCCCGATCAGTGGCCTGGAGCCAGCCATCGTCACCCAAGTGAAGAAGGACGGTCTGCAAGTGCTGACCCGCACCGGCGAAGCGCATGTGTCGTGGGACAGCATGAAATGGGCGCGCCCGTTCCTGAACACCAACAGCATGGGCGCCCTGCCCAGGCAGCCGTCGGATGTGGCGCAGGTGGGCGACTTGATCCGCGTGAAACGCCAGAAGGACGACAGCCTGAAATTCAGCCAGGTGCCAGTGGCCCAGGGTGCTCTGGTGTCCCTCGACCCGCAAAACGGTGCCATCCGTGCCCTGGTGGGCGGTTTTGCTTTCGAGCAGAGCAACTACAACCGCGCCACCCAGGCCAAGCGCCAGCCGGGTTCGAGCTTCAAACCGTTCATCTACAGTGCCGCGCTGGATAACGGCTACACCGCCGCCAGCCTGGTCAACGACGCCCCGATCGTGTTCGTCGACGAGTACCTGGACAAGGTCTGGCGCCCGAAGAACGACACCAATACCTTCCTCGGCCCGATCCGCGTCCGCGAAGCCCTGTACAAGTCGCGCAACCTGGTGTCGATCCGCCTGCTGCAAGCGATGGGCGTCGGCAAGACCATCGACTACATCACACGCTTCGGCTTCAACAAGTCCGACCTGCCGCCGAACCTGTCCCTGGCACTGGGTACGGCGACCCTCACACCAATGGAAATCGCCACCGGCTGGAGCACCTTCGCCAACGGCGGCTACAAGATCAGCCCATACCTGATCGACAAGATCGAGAGTCGCAACGGCGAAACCCTGTTCACCGCCAACCCGCCACGAGTGCCGGGCGACGTGGTCAACGGCGTGGCCGCCACCGATGGCCTGGCCGCTCCGAGCCATGGCGGCATCACCATTGAGCCGACGCCGGGCGTTGCAGCAGCGGCCACCGCCGCCACAACACCGAACGAGCCACAGACACCCGCCGTGGCCGAGCGTGTGGTGGATGGGCGCACCACGTTTATCCTCAACAGCATTCTCGAGGACGTGATCAAGAAAGGCACCGGCCGTCGCGCCCTGGCCCTGGGCCGCGCAGACATCGCGGGCAAGACCGGTACCACCAACGAATCCAAGGACGCGTGGTTCTCCGGCTACAACGCCGACTACGTGACCACCGTGTGGACCGGCTACGACCAACCGGAAAGCCTGGGCCGCCGCGAGTTCGGCGGTACCGTGGCCCTGCCGATCTGGATGAGCTACATGGGCGCAGCCCTGAAGGACAAGCCGCTGCATACCCAGCCGGAGCCGGAAGGCATCCTCAGCTTGCGAATCGATCCGGTAAGTGGCCGGGTGGCGTCGCCCAGCACGCCAAACGCCTTTTTCGAACTGTTCAAGAGCGAGGACACGCCGCCGTCGGTCAACGAGTTGGGCAACGGCGTTGCACCGGGCAGCCCATTGCCGGCAGATGAGGCGGCGCCGATTGATCTCTTCTAACCAGTGATATCCCGTGTGAGAGCGGGCTTGCCCGCGAATGCGGTGGGTCAGTCGCCAGATTTTATTGACTGACATTGCGCTTTCGCGGGCAAGCCCGCTCCCACATTGTGATCGTGCGCAGGCCTTGGGCTTATCGCCAGGCAACAAAAAGCCCCGACTCGCAAGAGCCGGGGCTTTTTGTTGGTGCGCTACAACGGCTTAGCCGTTGAACACATCATCCACGCTTTTCAGCGGGTAGTGCTTCGGATACGGCAGGGTCGCCACGCCAGTCTCGATGGCAGCCTTGGCCACAGCATCGGAGATCAGGGTGATCAGGCGCTTGTCCATCGGTTTCGGGATGATGTACTCACGACCGAATTCCAGCTTGATGCCACCGTAGGCGTCGCTCACTTCCTGAGGCACCGGCAGCTTGGCCAGTTCACGCAGGGCGTTGGCGGCAGCGACTTTCATCTCTTCGTTGATACGTTTGGCGCGAACGTCCAGGGCACCACGGAAGATGAACGGGAAGCCCAGTACGTTGTTGACCTGGTTCGGGTAGTCCGAACGACCGGTGGCCATGATCACGTCGCTACGGGTGGCGTGAGCCAGTTCCGGCGAAATCTCTGGATCCGGGTTGGAGCAGGCGAACACGATCGGGTCGGCCGCCATGGACTTGAGGCCTTCGGCGCTCAGCAGGTTCGGGCCGGACAGGCCGACGAACACGTCTGCACCGTCGAGGGCGTCTGCCAGGGTGCGCTTCTCGGTCGCGTGGGCAAACATCGCCTTGTACTGGTTCAGGTCGGTACGCTCGGACTGGACCACGCCCTTGCTGTCGACCATGAAGATGTTTTCCAGCTTGGCGCCCATGCTCACCAGCAGTTTCATGCAGGAGATGGCGGCAGCACCGGCACCCAGGCAGACGATTTTGGCGTCAGCCAGGGTTTTGCCGGCGATTTCCAGGGCATTGATCATGCCCGCAGCGGTCACGATCGCGGTGCCGTGCTGGTCATCGTGGAAAACCGGGATGTCGCATTGTTCGATCAGGGCCTTTTCGATCTCGAAGCACTCAGGTGCCTTGATGTCTTCCAGGTTGATGCCACCGAAGGTGATGGAAATGCGCTTGACCGTGTCGATGAAAGCCTGCGGGCTTTCGGAGTCGACTTCGATGTCGAAAACGTCGATGCCGGCAAAGCGTTTGAACAGCACGCCCTTACCTTCCATGACTGGCTTGGAGGCCAATGGGCCGAGGTTGCCCAGGCCGAGAATCGCGGTGCCATCGGAAATCACTGCAACCAGGTTGCCCTTGCCGGTGTACTTGTACGCCAGTTCAGGGTCGCGGGCGATTTCACGTACGGGCTCGGCAACACCAGGGCTGTAGGCCAGCGACAGGTCGCGGGCAGTGGCAGTGGCTTTGGTGAGCTCTACACTCAGCTTTCCTGGACGAGGATTGGCATGATATTCGAGAGCGGCAGTTTTCAAATCAGACATATCGGCATTCCGCTTTTACTGTTGGTCGACGGACCGCCGAGGATACGCGTGTCGTAAAGTCCCTACAAGACTGGGCAGTCACAGGTGTCAAGGGCCCTGCGCTACGACTTTCGGCCAAGAGCCACGGGATACAAGGGCTCAACTGTTCACAATCACAAGTAAAAATGTCTACAATTTTTTCTTGCAGTGCCCCGAGGTCAAATCTCGGGTACAAAAAAGGCGCCCCTGGGGACGCCTTTTTCATCAGCCTGGAAAAACCGCAGGGGTTTCCCAGGTTGATCGGCCTCAGGCCTTTTTGGCACCGAAAGCACCGAAGCGATCGGCGAACTTCTGAACGCGGCCGCCGGTGTCCAGAGTCTTCTGCTTGCCGGTGTAGAACGGGTGGCACTCGTTGCACACGTCAGTGCTCAGCGGCTTGGCCAGGTTCGAACGGGTTACGAACGAGTTGCCGCAGCTGCAGGTAACTTGGATTTCTTCGTATACAGGATGGATATCGGCTTTCATGGCACTTCCTCAGGCTAGCGTGCCGCCACTCGACACTATTGTCGAATACCGCACGTAATTAGGCCGCGGATTCTACCAGAGCTTTTTAAACGCGCAAGCGGCGGTGCCGGTCGATTCCGCACATATAAGCCCCTTTCATCAGAAATTCCTATGCACACCCTACTTCCCTGTGGGAGCGGGCTTACTTGCGAAAGCGCTGTATCAGTCGCTGGAGATAGCGGCTGTTCTACCGTATTCGCGAGCAAGCCCGCTCCCACAATGGATGGCAGTGTTCTGAAGGCCCAATTCCGGTACCCGAGACGGGACACCCCCACCGCAGGTCTGCTAGGCTCCCGCCCCTGCGCCACCGCCTGCCTTCATATGAGACCCCCGCGTGCCCGACGCCATTTTGCGCCTAGCCCTGCCCTCGCCCCTGCGCCGCCTGTTCGATTACCAGGCCCCCGCCGGCGTGTCGCGCGCCAGCTTGCAACCCGGCATGCGCGTGCGGGTGCCGTTCGGTCGGCGCGAGATGATCGGCATCCTGGTGGAAGTCGCCGACCACAGCGAAGTGCCCGCCGACAAGCTCAAACCGGCGCTTGCCATCCTCGACACCACGGCGCCGTTGCCTCCGGCACTGTTCAAGCTGTGCCTGTGGACCGCCCAGTATTACCAGCACAGCCTGGGTGACACCCTGAGCTGGGCGTTGCCGGTACTGTTGCGCCAGGGCGAGTTGGCCGAAGCGCGCCAGGAGCGCTTCTGGTCGATGGTTCCCGGCGCGCGCCTGGATGATCCGCGTATCGCCCGCGCACCGCGCCAGCGTGAAGCCTTGGCGACCCTGGGCCAACACCCCCACGGCGTGGCCCATCAGTTGCTGAGCAAGCTGATGCTGAGCAAGGACAGCCTCGACCTGCTGCTCGCCAAAGGCCTGGTGCAAGTGGAAATCCGCAAGCACGCCCCCGACGCACGCCATGAACACTGGCTGGCCCAACCGGAACTGCCGCTGAACAGCGAGCAACGCGCAGCCTATGAAGCGATTCGCGCAGGCTTCGACAGTTTTCACGCCTTCCTGCTGGCCGGCGTCACCGGCAGCGGCAAGACCGAAGTCTATTTGCAGTTGATCCGCGAAACCCTGCAGGCCGGCAAGCAAGCCCTGGTGCTGATTCCCGAGATCAACCTCGGGCCGCAGACCCTGGCGCGTTTCGAGCAGCGCTTCAACGCCCGTATTGCGCTGGTCCACTCGGCGGTCAATGACCGTGAGCGCCTGGAGTCCTGGCTGGCCGCGCGGGACGGCGAGGCCGACATCATTATCGGCACCCGTTCGGCACTGTTCACTCCGATGAAGCACCCCGGGCTGATCATCATCGACGAGGAACACGACGGCTCCTATAAACAGCAGGAAGGCTTGCGCTACCACGCCCGCGACCTGGCACTGGTTCGGGCGCGCCAGGAAGACATCCCGATTGTGCTGGGCTCGGCCACTCCTTCCCTGGAAAGCCTGCACAACGCTTACACCGGCCGTTACGGCCTGCTGCGTCTCAACGAGCGGGCCGGCGGCGCCAAACAGCCGCGCTTCCTGCGCCTGGATGTCAAAAGCCGTCCGCTGGACAGCGGCATTTCCGGGCCGATGCAGCAAGCCATCGGCCAGACCCTCGCCGCCGGCCAGCAAGTCCTGGTGTTCCTCAACCGCCGGGGCTTTGCGCCGACGCTGTTGTGCCATGACTGTGGCTGGATGTCCGAGTGCGAGCGCTGCGACGCGCGCATGACCGTGCACCAACGCTACGGCGAGTTGCGCTGCCATCACTGCGGCCATGTGGAACGGGTGCCGCGCCAGTGCCCGCAGTGCGGCAAAGTCGACCTGCGCCCCGTCGGCGCAGGCACCGAACGGGCCGAGGAGCGCCTGGGCATTTTGTTCCCGGACTACCCGGTGCTGCGGGTCGACCGCGACAGCACCTCGCGCAAGGACGCAATGAACCAGCTGTTCGCCACCATCCAGAAGGGCCACCCGTGCATCCTGGTCGGTACGCAGATGCTCGCCAAGGGCCACCACTTTCCCCGGGTGACCCTGGTGTCGATCCTCGATGCCGACGGCGGGCTGTTCTCCGGTGATTTCCGCGCCAGCGAGCGCATGGCGCAGTTGATCGTGCAGGTGGCAGGCCGCGCCGGACGTGCCGAAGAGCCTGGCCGAGTGATCATCCAGACACACCTGGCCGACCACCCGCTGTTGATCCAACTGACCGAACAAGGCTACTTCGCCTTCGCCGAGCAAGCGCTGAGCGAACGCCGCGCCGCCGGCCTGCCGCCCTTTGCCCATCTGGCCCTGCTGCGGGCCGAGGCCCACAAGCCTGGGCAAGCCGAGGGTTTTCTCGATGAAGCGTGCAGCGCCGCCGAGGGTTTGCTGGGCGAACTGGGTTTGACCGGCATCGAATTGCTCGGTCCGGTCCCCGCCCCCATGGAGCGCCGCGCCGGGCGTTATCGCGCTCAGCTACTCTTGCAGGCAACCGCTCGCGCGCCACTGCATCGGTTATTGAGCAGTTGGTTGCTTGCGCTGGAGCAAATGCCCAGTGGCCGGCAAGTGCGATGGTCGCTGGATGTAGACCCGGTAGATTTGTACTAACCCTGGCCACAGGTCCCGCGAAGGTTGGCAAGCCCGCCCTCGCCACGGATAATGCCCAGTTTTTCCACCCGCGCATCGCGCGCCGCCGCTTGCGGCACACAGAGAACACCATGAAAGACACCATTCGCCAGCTGATCCAACAAGCCCTCACCCAACTCGTCAACGAAGGTGTGTTGCCTGAAGGCCTGACGCCGGCGATCCAGGTGGAAAACACCCGCGACAAGACCCACGGCGACTTCGCCAGCAACATCGCGATGATGCTGTCCAAGCCGGCCGGCATGAAGCCACGCGACCTGGCGGAGAAAATCATCGCGGCGCTGCCTGCCGACGAGAGCGTCACCAAGGCTGAAATCGCCGGCCCCGGCTTTATCAACTTCTTCCAGAACACCCAGGCCCTGGCTTCGCGCCTGGACGCCGCCCTGGCCGACACCAAGATCGGCGTGCGCAAGGCGGGCCCGCTGCAACGCGTGGCGATTGACCTGTCCGCACCTAACCTGGCCAAAGAAATGCACGTGGGCCACCTGCGTTCCACCATCATCGGCGACGGCGTGGCGCGGGTGCTGGAGTTCCTCGGCGACACCGTGATCCGCCAGAACCACGTGGGCGACTGGGGCACCCAGTTCGGCATGCTGATGGCCTACCTGCAGGAAAACCCGATCACCAGCAACGAGCTGTCGGACCTGGAGAACTTCTACCGCGCCGCGAAAAAACGCTTCGACGAATCCGAGGCGTTCGCCGACCGCGCCCGTGGCCTGGTGGTCAAGCTGCAAGCCGGTGACGAGGAATGCCTGGCACTGTGGAACCGCTTCCGCGAGATTTCGCTGTCCCACTGCCAGGAAATCTACGAACTGCTCAACGTCAAACTGACCATGGCCGACGTGATGGGCGAAAGCGCCTACAACGACGACCTGATCAATGTGGTCAACGACCTCAAGGCCAAGGGCCTGCTGGTGGAGAGCAATGGTGCACAGTGCGTGTTCCTCGACGAATTCAAGACCGCCGAGGGCGAGCCGCTGCCGGTGATCATCGTCAAGGCCGATGGCGGCTACCTGTACGCCACCACCGACTTGGCCGCCGTGCGCTACCGCAGCGGCGTGCTCAAGGCAGACCGCGCGCTGTATTTCGTCGACCAGCGCCAGGCCCTGCACTTCCAGCAGGTGTTCGAAGTGGCACGCCGTGCGGGCTTCATCACTCACCCGATGCACATGGAGCACATGGGCTTCGGCACCATGAACGGCGCCGACGGTCGTCCGTTCAAGACCCGCGACGGCGGCACCGTGAAGCTGATCGACCTGCTGACCGAAGCCCAGGAGCGTGCCTACACCCTGGTGAAGGAAAAGAACCCGGAACTGGCCGAAGCCGACCTGCGCAACATTGCCCGCGTAGTGGGTATCGGCGCGGTGAAATACGCCGACCTGTCCAAGCACCGCACCAGCGACTACAGCTTCAACTTCGAACTGATGCTCAACTTCGAAGGCAACACCGCGCCGTACCTGCTGTACGCCTACACCCGTGTATCCGGCGTATTCCGCAAGCTGGGCAAGGACTTCAGCGAAGTCGACGGCCAGATCGTCCTGCAAGCGCCACACGAACAGGACCTGGCCGCCAAGCTGGCGCAATTCGGCGAAGTGCTGAACAGCGTCGGCGAGAAAGGCACGCCGCATATCCTGTGCACCTACCTGTATGAAGTGGCCGGCCTGTTCTCCAGCTTCTACGAGAATTGCCCCATCCTCAGCGCCGACGACGAAGCGCAAAAGCAAAGTCGCCTGCGCCTCGCCGCACTGGCCGGACGGACCCTCAAGCAAGGCCTGGAACTGTTGGGCCTGGAAACCCTGGAGCGTATGTAAGTTGGCTGCCAAGAAAAAACCTGCACCCAAGCGCGGCGCCAGCCGCTACCAGGCCCCGGCGAAGAAACCGATCCCGGGTTGGCTGTGGATGGCCATCGGCCTCACGGTCGGCGCATTTGTGGTCTTCCTGATGAAGCTGGACCCGGGCAAGGGCGATGACGTCAAGCGGGTCAAGCAGGAACAGCAGAAGGCCACGAAAATAGCCGAAGCCAACAAGACCACGCCCAGCCCGACTGCACCGGTGAAGCCCAAGTACGACTTCTACACCCTGCTGCCGGAATCGGAAGTGATCGTGCCGCCCGACGCCGTGCCGGAGAAAACCCTGCCGACGCCGCAGGTGCCGACCACCCCGGTCACCCCTGCCGAAGCGGCCAAGATCGATACCGCCCGCGCCCAGGCTGCGCTGGCGGGGATCACTCCGCCGCCGGCGCCCCCGGTGGCGGAAACCAAGGCAGCGCCGGTGACCAAGTTCTTCCTGCAAGCGGGTTCGTTCCCCAAACAAGCGGATGCCGACCGCGTGCGGGCGCAGATCATTCTGCTGGGCCAGTCGGTATCGGTGGAGTCCGGCACGGTGAAGGATGCGACCTGGTACCGCGTGCTGGTCGGGCCGTTCAGCAATCGTGAACAGCTGACCGTGGCGCAGAAACAATTGGCTGGCGCAGGGTTTAGCAACCTGTTGTTACAACAACGCCAGAGTCGCTGAGCCAAGCTCCACACAGGTCAAAATGTGGGAGCTGGCTTGCCTGCGATAGCGGTGCAACAGTCAATATTTCCAGTGACT
>NZ_JBSVVZ010000045.1:0-53166 GCF_054071875.1 Pseudomonas sp. SDO524_S393
CGGTCCACCAGACCCACCCAGTGAGTACCATCGCAAGCAAGCCAGCTCCCACAGAGAAGCGCGTGCGCTTTTCACCACTCAGGCAGCCGTTACCCAAAAAACGGATATACACCCGGTAAACAAAACCAAACCCCCTCCCCAAAGGTCCACATCCTCCAAGCACCTTTGAATCAGGAGATTCCCCAATGACCACCGCCAAAGCCCTGTTGATCCTCCACGGCAAGCAAGCCCTCAACGAGGACGTACGCGCCGCCGTGCAGGCCCGGCGCGAGCAGGGCGGGGAGTTGGCGGTACGCGTGACGTGGGAAGGCGGCGATGCCCAGCGCCTGGTCACCGAAGCCCTGGCCGACGGCTACACCCACCTCATCGCCGGTGGTGGCGACGGTACCTTGCGCGATGTGGCCGAAGCCATGGCCCTGGCCAAGACCGACGCAAGCCTGGTGCTGATGCCCCTGGGCACCGCCAACGACTTCGCCAAGGCCGCCGGCGTGCCGCTGGAGCCCGCCCAGGCCCTCGCACTGCTGGACGTGCCGCCACGCGCCATCGATCTGGGCCAGGTCGGCGGGCAAATCTTTCTGAATATGGCGACCGGCGGCTTCGGCAGTCAGGTCACCGCCAACACTTCCGAAGACTTGAAGAAGGTCCTGGGCGGCGCCGCGTATCTCTTCACCGGCTTGACCCGTTTCAGCGAGTTGAAGGCTGCCTATGGCGAGTTGGAAGGTCCGGACTTCCACTGGAAGGGCGAGTTGCTGGCATTGGGCATCGGCAACGGCCGCCAGGCCGGTGGTGGGCATGTGCTGTGTCCGGGGGCACTGGCCGATGATGGCTTGCTGGATATCAGCATCCTGCCGGCGCCCCAGGAAGTGGTCGGCACCTTGCGCGAGCTGATGAACAACGGCTGGGGGCTGGACACCATGTTCGTACGCGCACGCCTGCCGTGGGTGAATATCAAGGTGGCGCAAGGCTTGTACATCAACCTGGATGGCGAGCCGCTGGAGGGCAATGACCTGCACTTCGAAGCCCTGCCCAAGGCATTGCGCGTGCACTTGCCGGAGGACTCGCCCCTAGTCGTCCAGGCTGATGATCTGCTCGCGCACCGCAAATAACACCAGGCCGGCCACGTCGAAGATCTGCAGGCGCTTCATGATCTGCGAGCGGTGGGCTTCCACGGTCTTGATGCTCAGCCCCAGGCCATGGGCGATTTCCCGCGTGGACTTGCCGCGTACGATCAGGCGCAGGATCTCCAGTTGGCGAGCCGTTAGGTTGTGGGTGTGTGCGGTTGCCGACGCCGGACCCTGGTTGCGCACCAGTGCCTGGTTGATCACCGTGTGGGCGATTGCCGGGCTCAGGTAGCGTTCGTTGTTGCGCAGCGCGAGAAGGGCGTGCTCCAGCTCGTTGGCGGTGGTGTCCTTGAGCAAGTAGCCGTGGGCACCGGACTCCAGCGCGCACATGATCAGTTCCGGGTCGGTGTGCATCGACAGGATCAGTACGCGGCTCTTGGGGTAGGCGCGCTTGAGCTGTTGCAGGGCGTCCAGGCCGCCGGTGTGTTTCATCGACAGGTCCAGCAGCACGATATCGGGTTGCAGGGCGCTGAATTTCTCCAGCAACTGCGCACCGTCACTGGCTTCGCCCACGACGCTGTAGCCGGTAATGTCCTGGACCAGTGCGCGTACGCCGGCCCGGATCAGTGCATGGTCATCCACCAGGAGTAATTTGCAGGTCACTCTAGAACCTTAGGGGAACTGGCCCGTTCGAGGGCGCGGGGCGCCCAGGGGAAAAGCGCTTCGATCCGTGTCCCTTTGCCTGGCTGGCTGCTGACGGACAATGAGCCGCCCAGCTGATCTATCCGCTCCGACATACCGGCCATGCCCCGTTGGCCTTCCAGGCCGGGGTTGATGGCGGGCGAAAAGCCCTGGCCGTCATCGCTGATGAACAGCGACAAGCCTTCGGGCAGGCGTTGCAGGCGTACCAACAGATTGCGCGCCTGGGCATGGCGTAGCATGTTGGTCACCGCTTCCTGGGTGATGCGAAAGGCCGCCACGGCCATTTCTTCGGGAATGCCGGTCAGGCGTTGCTGGCATTCCAGACTCCAGTGAATCGGGGTGTTTTCCAACGTCTTGAGCAGGTGCGCGCGCAGGCTGGCTTCCAGGCCCAGGCTGGCCAACTGGCGCGGGTTGAGGATGGCGGACACGTCGCGCACCTTGGCCAGGGTTTCATTCAGGGTGTTGCACAGGACCGAGCATTGGCTTTGCAGATCGTCGGGAAGGCGGCGCTTGAGCCATTCGCTCTGCAGCTTGGCGGCGGTCAGCAACTGACCGATGTCGTCGTGCAGCTCGCGGCTGAGGCGATGGCGCTCGTTCTCCTGCACCTGCAGCAAGCGGTCGGCGAGCTCCTGGGGCTGGAACTTGATGGATTTGCGTGAGCGCCACTGCTGCAATCCCACCACCAGCAGGATGGCCAGGTTGAGCAGCAGGACGATGATCGGCACGGGTACGGAGCGGCTATACGCCCACAGGCTGAACAACAGCGAACACACGCACAGGGCAAGTGCCAGGCGGCGCAAGTTGCTGCGCGACACGGACCTTTCGAGGAGTGACTTGAGGCTGGTGTACATAGCGGATGGAGCCACTGAAGGTTCGCTGCGGGAAGACCGGTCATGGAGATTGACGGGGCTTTGTTTGGAATACCTTGCCGAATCGTTTTTATGCATGATGAAGTTGAATCACTTCGAGCGGTGCATAGTACCACCACTGTTACCGTTGGTCGCCTGGCACCTTGAACCGGCAAGCGCATTAACCACGCAAATACACTGGGGCGATAGTCCCAGAGTTAACGAAATAGGGGGCGTGTTATTAACGGGGGGGTGTGTATCGTTAGATGCCATTAGTGGCTAATTGATATCTTTCCCGATTGTAATAATGTTTCACTTTAGTTGGGTGTGTCGTTTTCAGATAAACCCGATTTGAATACGACCTGATAACTACTCAAGACGCGTGATGCATCCGCTGTTGAGGTTTATAACTGAAATCTTTCTGCGGAATTTGCAGCGTGACTGTTGCAATCAGTGTGGTCTGTTCGCTGTCGTCCATGCTCAGTTGGCCGGTGCGCATGTCGATCAGCTCCAGTTGCCAGGCCAGCAACGTGAGGCAATCGTGCAAAGCCTTGAGGGCCTGATCATGCAATTGCATGGGGCTCGCTGCATTGGCGATCAGGGACTGGATGTGCCGCGAAAACTCGCTGATCGCCTGCAAGGCAAGGCTGTCGGCCTTTTCAGCCAGCTTGGCCAGGCTGCTTTTCATGCAGTCGATGGCGTCGCTGTCGTCACGGATCAGGTGCAGATGGCTCAGGCACTCTTCCGATTTGGCAAGCAGCATTTCCGCTTCAAGCAGGAACTCGGGAAGTGTGGTTTGCCATTCATTTGCGCTGTTCATCATGCAAGTCTCCACAACATACGGTTGGGTGATGGGATGTTGCACCGGGTGAATGGCTTAAAACTACCGCTGAAATATGACTGGAATCTGTAGGTTGCTTCTGGCTTTTCAGTCGGACCGTTATTTAAATAAGGCCGGCAGCTCGCCGCAGCCCTGTTCAAAGGGCTCAGTTGCACAACTTCGAATGCCGACAGGTGAATGTCTGAAAGACCCGTGGGCCAAGGGCTTGGGATGGCAAACAAAAGCCTGACTCCATTCATGCAATGAGAATGGCGTCACATTAATGGCTATTAGATATTGCGAATATCAGGTTGGGCCTGATTGTGCATAGGGGAATCCCTTACGCAGCGGAACCTCACGCCGATTTCAATGTCGCGCGAGGTGGCTGTATCGCCCTCTTCAAGGGTGTAGCCAGTAAAGCATGATGTCAGTGTGACATCAATGAATTTACGTGGCATTTTAACAGGGTCAAGGTCTGGCGTTCGCCGCCGATAAGCTGCCTAGCAGCGAGCTCGCTCGCGAAGTCTTCAAAGGCGCCGCGTTGAACCCGAACGAACGCGTTTTCGTCAGTTGCACAACCCTTTAGCGCATCAGGAGCTTTTAATGGCCGGCATTCTCGACACGGTAGATCAACGCACGCAACTGGTGGGTGAGAATCGCCTGGAAATTCTCATGTTTCGCCTGGCCGGGCGTCAGCTCTTCGCAATCAACGTGTTCAAGGTGCAAGAGGTCTTGCAACTGCCCAAGTTGACCCTGATGCCCCAGCGTCATCCTTTTGTCTGCGGTGTGGTCAACCTGCGTGGCCAGACCCTGCCGGTGATCGACCTGTCCCAGGCCATTGGCATGCGCCCGCTGGTCCCCGGCCCCAACAGCACCATCATCGTCACCGAGTACAACCGTTCGGTACAGGCGTTTCTGGTGGGTGGCGTGGACCGCATCGTCAACATGAACTGGGAGGCGATCCTGCCGCCACCCACCAGCGCCGGGCGCCAGCATTACCTCACCGCCATCAGCAAGGTCGATGACCAGTTGGTGGAAATCATCGACGTGGAAAAGGTATTGGCCGAGATCGTGCCGTACAGCGCCAAAGTCTCCCGCGAAAAGCTCGAGGACCCGGTCCTGGAGCGCGCCCGCGGCCGCGAAGTGCTGCTGGTGGACGACTCCAACGTGGCTCTGTCGCAACTGCGCGACACCCTGGGTCAGTTGGGCGTGAAGATGCATATTGCCAGCGACGGTCTCAAGGCGCTGAACATGCTCAAGGCCTGGGCCGACGCTGGCCAGGTGATGACCGACAAACTGCTGATGGTCTTCACCGATGCCGAAATGCCCGAGATGGACGGCTATCGTCTGACCACCGAAATCCGCAACGACCCGCGCCTGCGTGGCCTGTATGTCGTACTGCATACGTCGTTGTCGGGCAGCTTCAACGATTCGATGGTCAAGAAGGTCGGTTGCGACAACTTCCTGTCCAAATTCCAGCCGGACAAACTGGTGGATGTGGTGCGCCAGCGTCTGATGCTGGACGAAGTGCCCGCTTGACCTTAGGGTGACATCTTTGTCCCTCAGGAACGCAGGCCCATGCTTCGTCTCAGCGCGTTGTACCGTTATCCCCTGAAATCCGGCAAGGCCGAAGTCTTGCAGTCTATCGGCCTGGACAAGCTCGGGTTGGACGGGGATCGACGCTGGATGCTGGTGGACGAAGCCAGCGGGCGTTTCCTCACGCAACGGGCCGTGGCAAAGATGAGCCAGTTGTCGGCGCTGTGGAACGGCCAGGGTGGCCTCACCCTCGGCTCATCCGGCCACGGTTCGCTGGAAGTGCCGCTGCCGGGCGACGACGCCGACTTGCGCGGCGTGACCATCTGGCGTGACACCCTGCGCGTGCCCGACGCCGGAGACGCCGCCGCGGCCTGGGTCAGCGACTTCATCGGCAAGCCCACCCGCCTGGTGCACGTGCCATTGGAGCGTGCACGTACCACCGAGGCCGGTTACGGCAAGGACGATGATCAGGTCGGCTTTGCCGACGGTTTTCCGTTGTTGCTGATCGGTCAGTCTTCTCTGGACGACCTGTCCGGCCGCATTGGCCGCCCCATGGAAATGCTGCGTTTTCGTCCCAACCTCGTCATCGAAGGTGCCGATGCCTTTGCCGAAGATGGCTGGAAACGTGTGCGCATTGGCGATGTGGAGTTTCGCGTGGTCAAATCCTGCTCCCGGTGCATCCTCACCACCATCGACCCCGCAAGCGGCGAGCGCAGTAGCGACCGTGAACCCCTGACCACCCTCAAGTCCTACCGCGAACAGGATGGCGACGTGATGTTCGGCCAGAACCTGGTCAACGATGGCCTGGGGCGCCTGGAAGTGGGCATGCCGGTGACGATCATCGAGTGAGGGCCAAGGCGTCCGCGCCGGCGGGGTAGCACCGCTGGCTGGAGGCGACGTTCACCGCATGCCAGACCGTTTCGGCCACATCGGCTTCTTTTGTGAACTGCGTGGCTTGGCCCGCCCAGGCAAACACTCGTTGAGCCAGCGGTTCGTAAGCGTCGGTAATCAGTCCCTGCATGCGTTGTTCACCGTTGGCGGTAAAGCGGGTATCGGGACCGTAGCCCGGTTGAACCACCTTGACCTGCACGTCGAACGCCTCGAGCTCCAGTTCCAGGCATCCGGAAAAGCCTTCAATGGCAGTCTTGCTTGCGGTATAGGCCGCCACCAGAGGGAAGGGCGCCAGGGTCGCGCTGGAGGTGACATTCACAATCGTACCGGCCCGGCGTTGACGAAATTGCGGGATCACCGCTTGGCACATCGCCATGACGCCAAATGTATTGGTCTCGAAGATTTCGCGCACGGTGGCCATGGGGGTGGCTTCGAAGGCGCCGAGCAGGCCGATTCCGGCATTGTTGACCAGCACATCGATGGGGCCGGCGGCTTCCAGGGCCTGGGCGATGCTGTCGGGCCGTGTCACGTCCAGTGCCAGCACGCGTAGGTGCGGCGAAGAGGGGAGCAAATCCTCCCGAGGGGTGCGCATCGTGGCGATGACCTTCCAGCCTTGGGCGAGAAAGTGGCGCGCGGTCTCGAGGCCATAGCCGGATGAACAGCCGGTGATCAGTACCGTTTTCATGTGCGATTCCAAGTTGTGGGAAGAGTCCGGGCAACGATAGAGAAATGTGCGTGGATGATCGATGATGCGCAGTCCACATTTGTTTGGCAGGAATCCTGATATGGCCGATCCGCTTTCCGAAGTCGTGCGCCTGCTGCATCCACGGGCAGCCTTTGCCAACCCGGTCAGTGGCCGGGGCAGTTGGGCTGTGCGGTATTCAGAATTTGGCCTGCCGAGCTTCTGCATCATGCTGGAGGGCAGTTGCCTGCTGGCGGTGGACGGGCACGCGCCGATCATCCTCGCTGCCGGTGATTTTGTGCTGCTGCCCGCAACGCCGCCGTTTACGCTGTCGAGTTTTGCGCCCGCGCCGGCGGTGCCCATGGACCCCCATGCAGTCGCCAGCGTGCGCGGCGAGTTGCGCTACGGCGAACAGGACGGCTTGCCGGAAATGCGCTCGCTGGGTGGCTCATTTGTGTTCGAATGCGCCGATCCGGGCTTGCTGGTGGCGCTGTTGCCTGCCGTTGTCCACGTGCGTGATTCGGCGCGTTTGTCGGCGCTGGTGATGATGGTCGGGGAGGAGTCCGCCGAGCAGCGGCCTGGCAATGAGTTCATATTGGGCCGGCTGGTCGAGTTGCTGCTGGTGGAGGCCATGCGTTCGGTTGCGGGCGGCAGCGCCCCGGCCGGGTTGTTGCGCGGGCTGGCGGATGAGCGGTTGGCGCCCGTACTCAAGCAGATGCATGGACGCATTGCGCATGCCTGGACGGTGGGGCAGTTGGCGCAGATCGCGGCGCTGTCGCGTTCGGCTTTTTTTGCACGGTTCACCCGGGTGGTCGGGGTGGCTCCGATGGAATACCTGTTGGGCTGGCGCATGCAGGTCGCCAAGCAATTGCTGCGGGAGCACACACTGTCGGTGTCGGCTGTGGCGCAGCAGGTGGGCTACGGTTCGACCAGCACTTTCAGCGTAGCGTTCAGCCGGCACGTGGGCGTGCCACCCAGTCAGTACGCCAAGCCATGAAAAATGCCCGTCTCACCAGAGACGGGCATTTTTTTGAGCCTTGAGCTTGCTTAGCCGCGGTATTCGCACAGGTAAGCGGTGTCCACGGCGACCTTCAGCTGGAACTTGCTGTTGGCCGGCACGTTGAACTGGCTGCCGGCGGCGAAGGTTTCCCAGTCGCTGGCGTCAGGCAGTTTGACGGTCAGGGCGCCGGACACCACGTGCATGATCTCGCGCTGGGCAGTGCCGAATTCGTATTCACCCGGGGCCATCACGCCGATGGTCGCAGGACCTTCTGCGGTGCCGAACGCGATCGACTTGACGGTGCCGTCGAAGTACTCGTTGACTTTAAACATGGCTGATTCCTCGGAAAAGGGTCTGAAAAGGTCGGCCAGTATGCCCAAGGGCATGGGAACTGCCTAGACCGGCAGAATCAACGGCAGCAGGCGCGCAGTGTTGCGCGCGTCTTCCAGCGCCCGGTGTTGTTGCCCATGGAACTGCATCCCGGCCAACTGCAACGCGCCGTTGAGGCCCAGGGGCCTGTCCAGGCGGCGCGCCTTGGCGAAGCGCTGCTTGAGGTTCACATGGGGCGTGTGGGCGAGCACGCTGGCCAGGTCATGGCGCTGCCACTCCAGCTCAAGTTGCTGACGGTCGTAGTCGCCCCAGCTGGCCCAGCCTTCCAGGCGTGCCTGGTGTTTGGCCAACCAGCGCTCGAACAGCGGCCACACCTCGGTCATGGGGGCGGCGGCGTCGATGTGGGCCTGGGTGATGTGGGTCAATTGACGGCAGAAGGGCGTCAGCAAGGGCCGGCGCAGTGGCCGCACGAAGCGCTGGAAATGGTCCAGCTCACGGCCGTCGCGGTTGACCAGGCTCGCGCCGATCTCGATGACTTCCATCTCCGTCACGGGCCAGCCGCCTTCATCCGTTGTGGCTTCAAGGTCAATGATCAGCCAATGAGGCATCGCGCAGGTTCCCGTACTCATCCCTTCCTGATGGGGATAGAGCGTAGCCCGGCCCTGTAGTTCCGCCTAGGGGATCATTCGATCTCGAGCAGAACCTGGCGGTTGCGCACCTGATCGCCGGCCATGACCTGCACGGTCTTGACCCTGCCGCTGACGCCAGCTTTCAGCGGATGCTCCATTTTCATGGCTTCGAGCACCAGCAGCAGTTGACCCTGGATCACGCTTTCGCCGGCGCTGACCCGCACATCGACGATGGCACCGTCCATCGGCGCCTTGACCATGCCGCTGCCGGCCTCGGCCTGACGACTGGCCGCTTGTTGGGTGCGATTCGTCACCTTGAGGCCGGGCAACCAGAGTTGGTCGCCGTCCAGGTAATAGGCAATGCGCCGGCGAACGCCATTGAGCACCACGATCGCATGGCGGCCATCGGTGCTCAGCTCGCTCACGGCGCTGGCGTCTGCCCGGTGGATTTCATCGTTGGCCTCCAGGCGACAGGTCCAGGGCGTTCGGACGGCGTTGCTCCAGCCCGCCAGACCCTGGGCGTTCCGGTTGGCGCTGTGTTGGTAGAACAGGGCGGCGGCCAGGTTCAACTGCTCAGCGGTGGCTTGGGGGCGCGGGATTTCGCTGAAGTGTTCGGCGATCAGACCGGTGCTGAACTCACCCTCGATAAAGTCTGGGTGTTTGAGCAAATCGACCAGCAGCCGCTGGTTGCTGGTTACCCCCAGCAACACCGTGTCCTCCACCGCCCGCAGCAGTTTGCGCCGCGCCTCTTCACGGGTGGCGCCGTGGGCAATCAGTTTGCCCAGCATGGGGTCGTAGAACGGGCTGATCCGCTGGCCCTCACACACGCCATGGTCGATGCGCACCCCAGCCGCAGGCTCCCAGCGCAGCACATCGCCGGTTTGCGGCAAAAAGCCCTGGGCCGGGTCTTCGGCGTACAGGCGCACTTCCATGGCATGGCCGCTCAGGCTGACCTCCTGTTGGGTCAGCGGCAGCGGTTGGCCGGCGGCGATCTGCAATTGCCAATGCACCAGGTCGAGGCCGGTGATCAGCTCGGTCACCGGGTGCTCCACTTGCAGGCGGGTGTTCATCTCCAGAAAGTAGAAGTGGCCGTTGCGATCGAGCAGGAACTCCACGGTGCCCGCGCCCACGTAGTCGACCGCCCGCCCGGCCTTGAGCGCCGCCTCGCCCATGGCCTGGCGCAGGGACGGGGTCATGACGGGGCAGGGCGCTTCTTCGATGATTTTCTGGTGGCGGCGCTGGATCGAGCAGTCGCGTTCGCCCAGGTAAATCAGGTTGCCGTGGCTGTCGCCGAAAATCTGGATTTCCACATGCCGTGGGTCGATCAGGGCCTGTTCCAGAATCAGCTCATCGCTGCCGAAGGCATTCAACGCTTCGGAACGCGCGGTGCGTAGTTGCTCGGGCAGTTGATCGGCGCTGTGCACCAGACGCATGCCGCGCCCGCCGCCACCGGCACTGGCCTTGATCATCAACGGGTAGCCGATGCGTTCGGCTTCCGTTTGCAGCGTGGCGTCATCCTGGGCGCTGCCCTGGTAGCCGGCGATGCACGGCACGCCCGCTTCGAGCATCGCGAGTTTGGACTGGCGTTTGCTGCCCATCAGTTCGATAGCCTCGACGCCAGGACCGATAAAGGTGAGGCCGGCGTCTTGGCAGGCGCGGGCGAAGTCGGGGTTTTCGGAGAGAAAACCGTAGCCGGGGTGGACTGCATCTGCGCCGGTTATTTTGGCGGCGGCGAGGATGGCCGGCATGTCGAGGTAGGACTGCTGCACCGGCGCGGGGCCGATGCGCACGGCTTCGTCGGCCATCTGCACGTGCAAGGCCTGGGCGTCGGCGTCGCTGTAGACCGCCACGGTGCGGTAGCCCAGGGCCTGGGCGGTGCGCTGGAGGCGGCAGGCGATTTCGCCGCGGTTGGCGATCAGGATTTTGCTGAATGCGGGCATGGGTTTATCCCTTGGCTGATGGGGTGTCTGATCGGGCCTCATCGCAGGCAAGCCAGCTCCCACAGGTTGGATGTGTGAACACGGTCAACTGTGGGAGCGGGCTTGCCCGCGAAAGCGTCATCTGCACCACCGAGGCTTTCGTTTCTGCACAAACGCCTGCGTCCCCTCGATGCCTTCTTCACTCCTCAAGGATTCGGCGAACCACTGCGCCCCACGATCCAGCACGTTCTCCAGCGGTTCCTCCACACTGGCCAGCAGCAACGCCTTGGTCCGGGCGTTGGCGTGCGGCGCGCACTTGAGTACCTGTCCCAACAGCTCATCCAACCGTTCTGCCAACGCCTGCGGGTCACGTTCGGTGAAGTGCACGACGCCCAGTCGTTCGGCTTCAACGCCATCAAACCGCGACGCCGTCAGCGCCAGGCGTCGAGCCTGGGTCAGCCCGATGCGTTTGACCACGAACGGTGCGATCTGCGCGGGCAACAAACCCAAGCCAGTCTCCGGCAAACCGAACTGCGCCTGATGATCGGCAATCGCAATATCACTCACGCACGCCAGGCCAAACCCGCCGCCCAGCACTGCGCCTTGCAGCACCACGATGACCACTTGCGGCACGGCTTCGACCGCTTGCAGCAGGGTGCCGAATGCCCGGTTCAACGCTTGCATGCGGTCACCTGCGCTGGCCATGTCTTTCACATCCGCGCCCGCGCAGAAGTGCCCGCCCGCGCCGCTGATCACCAGCGCTCGCGTACGGCTATCCAGGTCTGCCAGCACGGCGCGCAGTTCGTCGACCATTTCCAGGCTCATGGCATTGCGCTGCTCGGGACGGTTGAGGGTGATGTGCAGCACGCCGTTGTGCGGTTCGAGCAGCAGGGTGTTCATGGTTTTTTCCCCGGCAGGGTGCCCATCAATTTACAGATGATGCCCAGCATGATTTCGTCGGCGCCGCCGCCGATCGACACCAGCCGCACATCGCGATAGGCCCGCGCCACCGGGTTGTCCCACATGAAGCCCATGCCGCCCCAGTATTGCAGGCAGCTGTCGCTGACTTCACGGCCCAGCCGCCCGGCCTTGAGCTTGGCCATGGACGCCAGGCGGGTTACGTCCTGGCCTTTGATGTATTGCTCGGTGGCCTGGTACACCAGCGCGCGCAGGCATTCGATTTCGGTGGACAGCTCCGCCAGGCGAAAGTGAATGACCTGGTTGTCGATCAGCGCCTTGCCGAAGGTCTGGCGCTCCTTGCAGTACTCGATCGTGCTGTCGATGCAGTGCTCCAGGCCCTTGATCATATTGGCCGCGCCGAACAGGCGTTCTTCCTGGAACTGCAGCATCTGCATCATGAACCCGGCGCCTTCGTGGCCGATGCGATTGCGCTGGGGCACACGCACGTCATCGAAGAACACCTGGGCGGTTTCGGAGCTGTGCATGCCGAGCTTTTCCAGGGGCGGGCTGACACTGATGCCCGGGGTGTTCATCGGCACCATGATCAGCGATTTGTTGATGTGCGGTTTGTCGTCGGAGGTGTTGGCCAACAGGCAGATGAAGTCGGCGCTGGGCGAGTTGGTGATCCACATCTTGCTGCCGTTGATCACGTAGTCGTCGCCGTCCTTGCGGGCCTGGGTCTTGAGCCCTGCCACATCGGAGCCGGCGCCGGTTTCCGACACGCCGATGCAGCCGACCTGTTCGCCGCTGATGGCTGGGCGCAGGAACTCTTCGCGCAGTTCGTCGGAGCCGAAACGGGCGAGGGCGGGGGTGCACATGTCGGTCTGCACGCCGATGGACATGGGAATGCCGCCGCAGCGCACGGTGCCGAACTCTTCGGCGGCGACGATCGAATAGCTGTAGTCCAGGCCCATGCCGCCGAACTTCTCCGGCTTGGAGATGCCCAGCAGCCCGAGCTCGCCGGCCTTGCGGAAGATCGCGTGGATGGGAAAGCGCCCGGCCTTTTCCCACTCGTCCACATGGGGGTTGATCTCGCGGTCGACGAAGGCCCGGACAGTGCGGCGCAGTTCCTGGTGTTCCTGGGTAAAGATCATTGTGGTTGTTCTCCTGATCGTCGTTTAGAAACGCGCCACGCCAAAACTGTTGGGTTGCAACTGCCGCACCTCGGCTTCATGGCAGATATCCAGCAAAAAGCCGAGCAACGTCCGGGTGTCCCGTGGGTCGATCAGCCCGTCATCCCACAGATTCGCGCTGCCGTAGAGCGCGGTGGACTGGCTGTCGAGTTTCTGCGCGGTGACCTGCTCCAGCATGTCCAGCACCTTGGGGTCGGGCACCAGGCCGTCCTTCAATTGCTTGGCCTCGGTGACGATGCGCAGCACCTTGCCCGCCTGGGCGCCGCCCATCACTGCCGTGCGGCTGTTGGGCCAGGCGAAGATGAAACGCGGATCGAGGCCGCGTCCGCACATGGCATAGTTGCCGGCGCCGTAGGAACCACCCACTACCACGGTCAGTTTAGGCACGCGGGCATTGGCCACCGCCTGGATCATCTTCGCGCCGTGCTTGATCACGCCCTGCTGTTCGGACTCGGTGCCCACCATGAAACCGGTGGTGTTGTGCAAAAACAGCAGCGGCGTGCGGCTCTGGTCGCACAGCTGGATAAACTGCGCGGCCTTGTTCGCGCCCTTGGGCGTGATGGGGCCGTTGTTGCCGATCACGCCGACCGCATGGCCCTGGATGTGCAGGTGGCCGCAGACGGTATGGGGGTCGAACTCGCCCTTGAATTCGAGAAAGCGGGAACCGTCTGCCAGGCGCGCGAGGATTTCGCGTACGTCATAGGGTTTTTTCGGGTCGTCGGGGATCAGGCCCAGCAGTTCGTCGATGGGGTACAGCGGTTCTGCGCAGGTTCGTTGCGGCGCCAGCGGCAGGCGATCATTCCACGGCAGCACGCTGACGATGTCGCGCACGATCCGCACGCCGTCTGCATCATTTTCCGCCAGGTATTCGGCAGTCCCGGCGGTTTGCGCGTGCATCTCGGCGCCGCCCAGTTCCTCATCGGTTGCTACTTCACCGGTGGCGGCCTTGAGCAGCGGCGGCCCGGCCAGAAACAGCTTGGCCTTGCCGCGCACCACCACCACGTAATCCGACAAGCCCGGTTGATAGGCGCCGCCCGCGGTGGCCGAGCCATGCACCACGGTGATCTGCGGCAGGCCCATGGCCGACATCCGTGCCTGATTGGCGAAGCTGCGCGCGCCTTCGACGAAAATTTCGGCGGCATAGTTGAGGTTGGCGCCGCCGCTTTCGGCCAGGGTCACCACCGGCAGTTTGTTTTCCAGGGCGATCTGTTGCAGGCGCAGGGATTTCTTCAAGCCGGTGGGCGAAATGGTGCCGCCCTTGATCGCGCTGTTATTGGCCACCACCAACATGCGCACGCCGCTGACGTAACCGATGCCGGCGATCAAGCCGCCGCCAGCGGCGCTGCCGTCCTTGTCGTCGTGCAGCTTGTAGCCGGCCAGGCTGGCCAGTTCCAGAAACGGCGCGCCGGGGTCCAGCAGCAGGTCGAGGCGCTCGCGGGGCA
Organism: Pseudomonas sp. SDO524_S393; assembly: GCF_054071875.1. Taxonomy (NCBI): domain Bacteria; kingdom Pseudomonadati; phylum Pseudomonadota; class Gammaproteobacteria; order Pseudomonadales; family Pseudomonadaceae; genus Pseudomonas; species Pseudomonas sp. SDO524_S393. The sequence goes on from NZ_JBSVVZ010000045.1 coordinate 13,954, forward strand.
ACAGTTGGCCGCGCTTGTCGAATTTGGGTTTGGCTTCTTGTGCCTTGTCGAGCAGCTTGCGCTCCAGCTGGCGCAGTTGGGCGATGGCGGCCAGCATCGCCTCGCGGTTCTGGGCGAACGGCGCGCTGTGGGTATCGATCAGGGATTCAATCACGGGCATCGCTTATTTCTCCGCCTTGAGTACATCCGGCAGGTACGCACGGTGGAAACCATTGAACGGCTCGCTCGTGGCCTGGGCCTTGTGCAGCGGCCAGGCACGGTTGCCCAGGCTGGCGGCGCCGTCGATGCGCAGGGTGCTGCCGCTGATGAACGCGGCGGCGGGGCTGAGCAAGAACACGATGGCGGCGCTGACTTCCGATTCGGTACCGATGCGCTTGAGCGGCACATGTTCGCGCAGGGTGGGGATCACCGCCTTGAACGCGCCTTCGTAAGTGTCCATGCCACTGGAGGCGATCCAGCCCGGCGCCACGGCGTTGACCCGCACCCCGGCGTAGCCCCATTCGAAGGCGGCGGTCTTGGTGAAGTTGTCCATCCCCGCACGTGCTGCGCCCGAGTGACCCATACCGGGCATGCCGCCCCACATGTCGGCGAGCATGTTGACGATGGCTCCGCCGTGCTTGCTCATGCACTGGTTGAACACTTCGCGGGCCATCAGGAATCCGCCAACCAGGTTGGTGCGCAGCACGGTTTCGAAGCCTTTCTGATTGATCGAGGCCAGCGGCGACGGGTATTGGCCGCCGGCGTTATTCACCAGGCCATGGATCGGCCCGTGTTCCTCGAGGACTTGGCTGACCAGCGCTTTCACTGCTTCTTCATCGCGAATATCGCACGCCTGCCAATGGGCGATACCGCCGTCTTCGGCGATCTCTGCCGTGACTGTCTGCAGTTTTTCCGGTTTGCGCCCCACCAGAATCACACGGGCGCCGAGGGCTGCCAGCTCATGGGCGGTGCAGCGGCCAATCCCGCTGCCGCCACCGGTGACGATCACGGTGTGGCCCTGGAACAGGTCGGCGTTGAAGATCGAATCGAAAGCCACGGCAGCGCTCCTGTCAGTTGAGTTGATCTTTGAGGTGTTGGGGCACGGCGATCGGGATTTCCAGCAGTTGCTGGGCGAAGGCCTTGCCCTGCGGGTCGATGCGCAGGCTGGCGATACCGCCGCCGCCCAGGGCGTTTTCCAGCAGGAAGTTGAGGCTGTGGCTGCCGGGCAGGTACCAGCGTTCGACGCGACCGTGGAGCGGGTCGAGGACATGGCTCATCCAGTCGACGACTACCGCCGGGGTCAGCGCTTCGGCGATCCACGGCAGGTACTCGGGGGCGCGGGCGATCACGCCGATGTTGCTGTGGTTGCCCTTGTCTCCTGAGCGCGCCACGGCGAGTTTCACCAGCGGCACGCTGGCGTCGGCGCGCCCTTGGGGTTGGGGCGGGTCGAGCGGGGCGGCCGGCGTGCCGAGCGGGTGGCTGGGCGGCAGGGTGCAGGCGTGGCGCTGGCCTTGAAACTCGATGCTCGGCGCGCAGGCGGTTTTATCGATCAGGAATGAAAACAGCCGAATCAACGGGTACACCGTCGGCCTGCCGCCCACGATGCCGGTCAATCCCGGCGCCATGCCGGTGGCGGCCTGGGCGATCTCGCGGGCGAACAGCACCAGGGCCTGTTTGCTCGGATGGCGCACCGCAAGTTTCACCACCACTTCGCGGCTGTCGTGACGCCGGGCATGGGCGCCGTACGTGGCCTCGCTGCCGAGCAGTTCGATGTTCACGTCGGTGTAGGGTGCCCAGCCGCGTTGGCTGAACAGCTCCGAGGTCTTTTGAATGATCGCCTGGCTGACGCGCTCGGCCTTGGCCACGGCATCGATTCCGGCGATCAGGCAACTGGCAGTACAACGGAAGCCATCCGCGTACGTGGCACTGACCTTGTACTGATCGGTCGGCGGCGAGCCTTTGGCACCGTGCAGGCGCACACGGTTTTTACCTAGCTGTTGCAGTTGGACCTGACTGAAATCGCAGATCACATCAGGCAATAGATAGGCGCGCGGATCGCCGATCTCATACAGCAGTTGTTCGGCCACGCTGAGTTCGCTGATCAAGCCGCCGGTGCCGTCGACCTTGCTCACGGTGAACTGGCCGTCGGCGCTGACTTCGACGATAGGAAAGCCGATGTGCGCGTAATCGGGCACGTCGCGCCAGTCGGTGAAGTTGCCGCCGGTGCACTGTGCGCCGCATTCGATGATATGCCCGGCCAGTGCGGCCTGGGCGAGGCGGTCGTAGTCGTGCCATGACCAGCCGAATTCATGCACCAGCGCGGCGCTGACCACCGCGCTGTCCACCACACGGCCGGTGATGACGATGTCGGCACCCAACGCCAGCGCCTGCACGATGCCCGGCGCGCCGAGGTAAGCGTTGGCCGACACACACGCCGGCGGCAGAGGGGCGCCGCTGGACAGGTCGGTGATGCCGTGCAGGTGCTTGAGTTGGGATTGCAGGTCGTCCCCCAGCAGCACGGCGATTTTCAGCGGGACCTGTGCCTGGTCGCAGGCCGCTTGCAGCGCGGCGGCGCAGGCGTGGGGATGGATGCCGCCCGCGTTGCTGATCACGCGGATGCCCTGGCGCTGGATGTCGGCCAGAAGCGGGGTGAGCACCTCGACGAAGTCGGTGGCGTAGCCGGCCTGTGGATCCTTGAGCCGCGCGCCAGCGAGGATCGACATCGTGACTTCTGCCAGGTAGTCGAACACCAGGTAATCCAGGGCGCCGCCGTGCACCAACTGGGCGGCGGCGGTGCAGGTGTCGCCCCAGAAGGCGCTGGCGCAGCCGATACGAACCGTCTTGCTCATGAGAAGTCCTTCTCCGAATGGCTGGCACCGAGACTACCAAGCAAGCGCTTGGTCTGTAAACTGCGGACACAACTTTTGGCCCAAGCGCTTGCTTGGTTGGCGGTCACGGCCTAAATTGCCGGCCAAGACGTCAGTAGAAACAGAGGAGAGAGACATGGATGAGCACAAAGCCCGGCGGGTGATGCGCGCCATGGTCGACGGCGGCCAGTTGACCGACCCCGACAGTGCCCGTGGCAAGTTGCTGCAAACCGCGGCTCACCTGTTTCGCCACAAGGGTTTCGAGCGCACCACGGTGCGAGACCTGGCGGGGGCCGTGGGCATTCAGTCCGGCAGCATCTTTCATCACTTCAAGAGCAAGGACGAGATCTTGCGGGCGGTGATGGAGGAGACCATCCATTACAACACCGCGATGATGCGCGCCTCGCTGGACGAGGCGAGCAATGTGCGCGAGCGCCTGTTGGCGCTGATTCGCTGCGAATTGCAGTCGATCATGGGCGGCAGTGGCGAGGCCATGGCGGTGCTGGTGTATGAATGGCGCTCCTTGTCGGCCGACGGCCAGGCCCAGGTGCTGGCCCTGCGCGACGTGTACGAAGCCATCTGGTTGCAGGTGCTGGGGGAAGCGAAGGCGGCCGGTTACATCCAGGGCGACGTATTCATTACCCGACGTTTCCTCACGGGTGCCCTGTCGTGGACCACCACCTGGTTCCGCGCCGAGGGCAGCCTGACCCTGGAGCAATTGGCCGAAGAAGCCCTGCTGATGGTGCTGAAAGCACCCTGAGGCGCAAGTTATTAATTTGGCGGTAGAAAGTTGTCTCGACTGACAAAAACGCCTAGCTTATTGCCATCAGAGTGATGAACGGTGTGTGCCTTGATGTTTTCGCCATGGCGGCTGGCTGCAGGACTTACTTTATGGGCACTGGGCACCGCAGGGTGGGTACCGGCGTCGGCCGCGCAACTGGTGCGTATCGGTGCCGCGCATTTTCCCCCTTACACCGTGCGTCCGGAGCAGGGCGCCGACACCGGTCTGTTGCCGCAATTGGTCGAGGCCCTGAATGCCTCGCAGACCGACTACCAGTTTGTGCTGGTGCCCACGTCCATCCCCCGGCGCTTTCGTGATTTCGAGCAAAGTCGCGTCGACATGGCGATCTTTGAAAACCCGCAATGGGGCTGGCAGAAGATTCCCCATACCAGCGTCGACATGGGTCTTGAGGATGCGGAAGTCTTCGTTGCCCAGCGTGAGCCCGGTCGCGATCAGCGTTACTTCGACGACCTGGCCGGCAAACGTCTGGCGGTGTTCAGCGGCTATCACTACGCCTTCGCCAACTTCAACCCCGACCCCAAATACATGGCCGAGCACTTCAACGCCACGTTGACGTATTCCCATGACAGCAACCTGCTGATGGTCGCCCGCGGGCGCGCGGATATCGCACTGGTCACGCGCTCCTACCTGAGTGATTTCATGGTGCGCAATGCGGACATGGCCGGGGATTTCCTGGTGTCGGAACGCATTGACCAGGTCTATCACCATTACGCGTTGCTGCGGCCCAGGGCGCCGATCACCGGCGAGGCGTTTTCCGCGCTGCTCAAGCGCCTGCGGGACAATGGCGAGATGCTGAAGATTTTCGAGCCGTACCGCATCGATGTGATGCCCGTGCCCTGACAGGCACAACATCAATCCAAATGTGGGAGCTGGCTTGCCTGCGATGCGGACACCCAGGTTTTTCAGTTCTGCCAAGGTGATGCGATCGCAGGCAAGCCAGCTCCTACATTTATTCCGCTGAGCGTCAAACCCGGCGCGCAAACGTATCGCTATGGCTGCCCGACACCTTGCGGCAGTGCACCAAAGCATCGCGAATCATGAAGTTCACCAGGGTCGGCGACACGCCGAGTTCCTTGGCGATGTCCTTTTGCGGTACGCCATGCAGGCGGTACATCTCGAAGGCATAGCGGGTGCGCTGGGGCAGTTCCGTCAGGGCGTCGGCGATGTTTTCCAGGGTGTTGAAGTTGATGTGGGAGGTTTCCGGTGAAGCGCCGTGAATGACCACATTCAAGCCTTCCTCTTCCGTCCCGGAGTACTTCAACTCCAGGGCCTGCTTGCGGTAGTGATCGATCGCCAAATTGCGCACGATCTGGAACAGATAGCTCAACTGCGCCTTGAACGATGACGTGATGGTGGGCGCCGATTGCAGCCGGAAGTAGGCGTCCTGCACTACGTCTTCGGCACGGGAGCGGCACCCGGTAATGCGCGCCGCGATCTTCACCAGAATCAGCCGGTTATCGACAAAAGCCTGGAGAAGCGGTGAGTCGCACCTGCCTGTGGATACTTGTTCCGTCATGGAAATCACCTTGTCGCAAAAGAGGTTGGGGGAGGGCGTCCTTGCTGAGGCCTCCTACACATCGGGCAACAAATTATGCTTAATGATAATGATTGTCAAATGAGAAGGTGAACTAATCTTATGCCCGCTTGCACGGTGTGAACCACGTCTCGCCCATCTGCCGCGACTAATTATTTGCCGGCTCCGTCCGTTCTCATGGGTGACAGGTCCGTTAGTAAAACGGCCAAGGACCAGCACCCGCAGGAGGGCGAAATGGGTTTCTATCGTGCAGACAGCGTGTTTCAGTTTGGAGTCCTCAAAGGATGAGCACGCCGACCCGACTACGCCTGTTTTGCCTGCCCTATTCGGGCGCCAGTGCCATGGTCTACGCGCGTTGGCGGCGAACCCTGCCGGATTGGCTGCAGGTGTGCCCGCTGGAATTGCCGGGCCGTGGCATGCGCATGGACGAGCCGCTGCAACGCGATATCAAAGCCTTGGCCGCGCAACTTGCCGAGGAAATCAGTCGCGACCTCAGCGGCCCTTATGCGTTGTTCGGCCATAGCCTGGGCGGCCTGCTGGCGTTTGAACTGGCCCATGCGCTCAACGCCCGCAACGTCCCCGCGCCGCTCGCCTTGTTCGCCTCCGGCACCGCCGGGCCGGCGCGGCGTGATGTGAGCGAATACGCCATCGAAAAGACCGATGAACAACTGATCGCCCGCCTGCGTGAGCTGCAAGGCACTGCCGAAGAAGCCCTGACCAACCCCGAACTGATGCAGTTGATGCTGCCGATCCTGCGCGCCGACTTCCTGCTCTGCGGCAGTTTCACCTACGGCGAGCGCCAGCCGTTGGGCATGCCGATCCATGTGTTCGGCGGCAAGCAGGACAGCGTGCGCGCCGACCAGTTGCTCGACTGGCAACTCGACGCCGCCAGTGGTTTTTCCCTCGACCTGTTCGACGGTCACCACTTCTTCCTCGTGCAGCACGAAAGCGCGGTGCTGCGTTGTGTACGGCGTTATGCCGACGAACACCTGGCCCGCTGGCGCAATGGCGCGGCGCGGCAACGCGCAGCCAGCTGAACACGCCCCCGAACTCTCGAATTTCCCGTAAGCCGCTTTCAGGCAGGAACCCCATGATGGACGCCTTCGAACTTCCCCGTACTCTGGTCGAGTCCCTTCAACGTCGTGCTGCGCAGACTCCGGATCAGGTGGCTCTGCGCTTCCTCGCCGAGTCCGCCGAACACAGCGTCGTGCTCAGTTACCGCGACCTGGACCAGCGCGCCCGCACCATCGCCTCGGCCTTGCAGGCCCGGGCGGACCTGGGCGACCGCGCGGTGCTGTTGTTCCCCAGCGGCCCGGATTACGTCGCAGCGTTCTTTGGCTGCCTGTATGCCGGGGTGATCGCGGTGCCGGCCTATCCACCGGAGTCCACCCGTCGCCATCACCAGGAACGTTTGCTGTCGATCATCAGCGATGCCGAACCGCGCCTGTTGCTGACTATCGCCAGCCTCGCCGACGGCCTGTCGCAGATCGAAAACGCGCCGCCGGTCTTGAGCGTCGACAGCCTGGAAAAGGCGGGCGACTGGACCGCTCCCGACCTGCAGCCCGATGACATCGCCTTCCTGCAATACACCTCCGGCTCCACCGCGCTGCCCAAGGGTGTGCAGGTGAGCCACGGCAACCTGGTGGCCAACGAAGTGTTGATCCGCCGTGGTTTCGGGATTGATCTGAACCCGGATGACGTGATCGTCAGCTGGCTGCCGCTGTACCACGACATGGGCCTGATCGGCGGCCTGCTGCAACCGATCTTCAGCGGCGTGCCCTGCGTGCTGATGTCGCCGGCCTACTTCCTTGGCCGCCCGTTGCGCTGGCTGGAAGCGATCAGTGAGTACCGTGGCACCATCAGCGGCGGTCCGGACTTCGCCTACCGCCTGTGCAGCGAGCGGGTCAGCGACTCGGCCCTGGAGCGTCTGGACCTCAGCCATTGGCGCGTGGCCTATTCCGGCTCCGAGCCGATCCGCCTCGACACCCTGGAGCGCTTCGCCGAAAAGTTCGCTGCCTGCGGTTTCACCCCCAACAGTTTCTTTGCCTCCTACGGCCTGGCCGAGGCGACCCTGTTCGTCGCCGGCGGCACCCGAGGCCGGGGCATCCCCGCGCTGCGGGTGGACGAGCAGGCGCTGGCCGCCAACCGCGCCGAGCCGGGGCAGGGCAGTGCGATCATGAGCTGCGGGACTTCCCAGCCGGAGCACGCGGTGCTGATCGTCGACCCGCAAACGCTCACCGAAGTGGCCGACAACCAGGTGGGTGAACTCTGGGCCACCGGCCCGAGCATCGCCCACGGCTACTGGCGCAACCCCGAAGCCACCGCCAAGACCTTCGTGCAGCACGCCGGTCGTACCTGGCTGCGCACCGGTGACCTGGGCTTTATCCGTGAGGGCGAGGTGTACATCACCGGTCGTTTGAAAGACCTGCTGATCGTGCGCGGTCACAACCTGTATCCCCAGGACATCGAGCAAACCATCGAGCGCGAAGTGGAAGTGGTGCGCAAGGGCCGGGTCGCTGCATTCGCCGTGAATGACCAGGGCCTGGAAGGCATCGGCATCGCGGCGGAAATCAGCCGCAGCGTGCAGAAAATCCTGCCGCCCGACGCGTTGATCAAAGCCATCCGCCAGGCCGTCGCCGAGGCCTATCAGGAGGCGCCCAGCGTGGTGGTGTTGCTCAACCCCGGCGCCTTGCCAAAAACCTCCAGCGGCAAGGTGCAGCGCTCCGCCTGTGCGCTTCGCCACCAGGACGGCAGCCTCGACAGCTACGCGCAATTCCCCGACCTGCAAGCGCCGGTCAGCGATGCCGCGCTGGCGTCCGACCTGCAGAACCGGATCGCAGCGATCTGGTGCGAGCAACTGCAAGTCGCCACGGTCGCGGCGGATGACCATTTCTTTTTGCTCGGCGGCAACTCCATCACCGCCACTCAAGTGGTCGCGCGTCTGCGTGAAAGCCTGGGCCTGGAACTGAACCTGCGCCTGCTGTTCGAAGCGCCGACGCTCGCCGCGTTTGCCGCCGGCATCGCACGCCTCCAGCAGGACGGCGGCGTCGCTCAGGGCGCGATCCAGCCCCTGTCGCGGCAGGAAGACCTGCCCCAATCCCTGGCGCAGAATCGCCTGTGGATCACCTGGCAACTGGAGCCCCACAGCAGCGCCTACACCATTCCGGGGGCCTTGCGCCTGCGCGGTGCGCTGGACGAAGACGCCGTGCGCTCGAGCTTCCAGCACCTGATCCAGCGCCACGAAGCCCTGCGCACGCGTTTCTACGAGCGTGACGGCCAAGCCTTCCAGCGTGTCGACGCAACCGCTGAGTTCAACCTGCAAGTCATCGACCTCAGCGACCTGCCCGCTGCCGAGCGTGAAGCGCGTGCGCAACAGCTCCGTGAAGACGAAGCCCGCACCCAGTTCGACCTGGAAAAGGGCCCGTTGCTGTGGGTGACCCTGGTGCGCCTGGACGATGAAGAGCACCAACTGCTGGTAACCCTGCACCACATCATTGCCGATGGCTGGTCGCTGAATATTCTGATCGACGAATTCTCACAGCTGTACGCCGCTACCACTCAAGGTCAGACGCTGGAACTGCCACCTTTGGCCCTGCAATACGCCGACTACGGCAGCTGGCAACGCCAATGGCTGGCCGAAGGCGAAGGCCAGCGCCAACTGGCGTACTGGAAAGCGCAATTGGGCGATGAGCATCCAACGCTCAGCCTGGCCACCGACCATCCTCGCTCGGCACAACACCGTCGCAGTGCCGAACGTCACACAGTGCGCTTGGGCGCGAGCCTGAGCGAAGCCATTCGCCAGACCGCCCAGGCCAACGAGTCCACGCCGTTCATGCTGTTGTTGGCGGCGTTCCAGAGCTTGCTCTATCGCTACAGCGGCCAGCGCGATATCCGCATCGGCGTGCCCAATGCCAACCGCCCGCGCCAGGAAACCCAAGGCCTGGTCGGGTTCTTCATCAATACCCTGGTGTTGCGTGCCGAGCTCGACGGGCGCCTGCCGTTCACTGAGCTGCTGACCGCAACCCGCCAAGCAGCGCTGGGTGCCCAGGCTCACCAGGACCTGCCGTTCGAACAACTGCTGGAAGCCTTCCCGCAAGCCCGCGAGCAAGGCCTGTTCCAGGTCATGTTCAACCATCAGCAGCGAGACCTCAGTGCCTTGCGCCGTCTGCCCGGCATGCTCGCCGACGAGCTGCCATGGCACAGCCGCGAGGCCAAGTTCGACCTGCAACTGCACACCGAAGAAGACCGCAATGGGCGCCTGAGCCTGTCGTTCGACTACGCCGACGAGTTGTTCGACAGCGCGACCATCGAGCGCCTGGCCGAGCATTACCTCAACCTGCTGCAAGCGGTCTGCGAGCAGCCGCAACAAACCCTCGGCGACCTCAAGCTGATGCAGCACGACGAACAGCAACCCTGGGGCGAAGCACCCTGCGCGCCGGCCCGACAGTGGCTGCCGGAGCTGCTCGACCCGCAGGTCTCGGACGACACCGCCCTGGTCTGGGACGGCGGCAGCCTGACCTTCGCCCAACTGCATACCCAGGCCAACCGCCTGGCCCATTACCTGCGCGACAAGGGTGTCGGTCCGGACGTGTGCGTGGCCATCGCCGCCGAACGTTCGCCGCAACTGCTGATCGGCCTGTTGGCGATCATCAAGGCAGGCGGTGCCTATGTGCCGCTCGACCCGGATTACCCTGCCGACCGCCTGGCCTACATGCTCAAGGACAGCGGCGTGCACCTGCTGCTGACCCAGACCGCATTGCTGGAGCAACTGCCGACGGCCGAGGGCGTGTGCGTCATCGCCATGGACAGCCTGCACCTGGACAGCTGGCCGACCCAGCCACCGGGTTTGCACCTGCACGGTGACAACCTCGCCTACGTGATCTACACCTCCGGTTCCACCGGCCAGCCCAAAGGCGTGGGCAACACCCATGCGGCCCTGGCCGAACGCTTGCAGTGGATGCAGGCCACCTATCGGCTCGACCACACCGATGTGCTGATGCAGAAGGCGCCGATCAGTTTCGACGTGTCGGTGTGGGAGTGCTTCTGGCCGCTGATCACCGGTTGCCGTCTGGTACTGGCCGGCCCGGGCGAGCATCGCGACCCGCACCGCATCGCCCAGTTGGTGCAGCAGCACGGCGTGACCACGCTGCACTTTGTGCCGCCGCTGTTGCAGCTGTTCATTGACGAGCCCCTGGCCGCCGAATGCACCAGCCTGCGTCGCCTGTTCTCCGGTGGCGAAGCCTTGCCCGCCGAGCTGCGCAACCGCGTGTTGGCACAGTTGCCGGCGGTGCAACTGCACAACCGCTATGGCCCGACCGAAACCGCGATCAACGTGACCCACTGGCACTGCACTGCAGAAGATGGCGAGCGCTCGCCGATTGGTCGCCCGCTGGGCAATGTGATCTGCCGCGTGCTGGATGAGCAGCTCAACCCCGTACCGCTGGGCGTGCCGGGCGAGCTGTGTATCGGCGGTATCGGCCTGGCGCGTGGCTACCTGGGGCGTGCCGGCTTGACCGCCGAGCGTTTTGTCGCCGACCAGCAGGGCGCACGTCTGTACCGCACCGGTGACCGTGCCCGTTGGACTGCCGATGGGGTCATCGAATACCTCGGCCGCCTCGATCAGCAGGTCAAGTTGCGCGGTTTCCGGGTGGAGCCGCAAGAAATCGAAGCCCGCCTGCTGGCACTGGACGGCATCGCCCAGACCGTGGTGATGGTGCGTGATGCGCAGCTGATCGGTTACTACACCGCCACCACCGAGCTGGACCCACATGACGTCAGGACCGCCCTGGCCGCCGAGCTTCCGGAGTACATGGTGCCCGCGTTGCTGATGCGCCTGGACGCCATGCCCCTGAGCCCCAGCGGCAAACTGGACCGTCGCGCCTTGCCGGAGCCGGTGTGGCAAGTGCGTGAGCACATCGAACCCGAGACCCCGCTACAACAACAGATCGCCGCGATCTGGCGCGAGGTCCTGGGCGTACCGCGCATCGGCCTGCGCGATGACTTCTTCGCCCTCGGCGGGCATTCGTTGCTGGCCACCCAGATCATCTCCCGTACTCGCCAGACCTGCGACGTCGAGCTGCCATTGCGCACCCTGTTCGAAGCCAGTGAGCTGGGCGCGTTTGCCGAACAGATCGAGCAGATCCAGGCGTCCGGTCAACGCAACCAACAGACGGCCATCGCCAGGGTCGACCGCAGCCAGCCGGTGCCGCTGTCCTATTCCCAGCAGCGCATGTGGTTCCTGTGGCAGATGGAGCCGGACAGCCCCGCATACAACGTTGGCGGCATGGCGCGCCTGCGTGGCGTGCTGGACGTGGGGCGTTTCGAGGCCGCGTTGCAAGCGCTGATCATGCGCCACGAAACCCTGCGCACCACCTTTCCGAGCGTGGGTGGCGTGGCGTACCAGAAGGTCTCGCCGCAAACCGGCCTGCGCATGGATTGGCAGGACTTCTCGGCGCTCGATGAAACCGAACGCCAGCAGCGCTTGCAGCAACTGGCCGACCACGAGGCCCACACCCCGTTCAACCTGGAAACCGGACCGCTGCTGCGGGCGTGCCTGGTCAAGGCCGGCGAGCAGGAACATTACCTGGTGCTGACCCTGCACCACATCGTCACCGAAGGCTGGGCCATGGACATTTTTGCCCGTGAGCTCAGCGCGCTGTACGAAGCCTTTATCGACGAGCGTGACTCACCGCTGGCACCGCTGCCGGTGCAGTACCTTGATTACAGCGTATGGCAGCGCCAGTGGCTGGAGTCCGGTGAACGCCAGCGCCAGCTGGATTACTGGACTGCGCAACTGGGCAGCGAACACCCCTTGCTGGAGCTGCCCGGCGACCGTCCACGGCCACCGGTGCAAAGCCACCAGGGCGAGTTGTACCGCTTCGACTTGAGCGATGAGCTGGCCGCTCGCGTGCGGGCGTTCAATGCCGAGCACGGCCTGACCTTGTTCATGACCATGACCGCCACCCTGGCGGTGCTGCTCTATCGCTACAGCGGCCAGACCGACTTGCGCATCGGTGCCCCGGTGGCCAACCGTATCCGCCCGGAAAGCGAAGGGCTGATCGGCGCGTTCCTCAACACCCAGGTGCTGCGTTGCCAGCTCAACGGGCAGATGAACGTCGGCGAGTTGTTCGAGCAAGTGCGCCACACCGTCATCGAAGGCCAGTCCCACCAGGACTTGCCGTTCGACCACTTGGTGGAGGCCCTGCAACCGCCACGCAGCGCGGCGTACAACCCGCTGTTCCAAGTGATGTGCAACGTGCAGCGCTGGGAGTTCCAGCAGAGCCGCCAGCTGGCCGGCATGACCGTCGAGTACCTGGCCAACGACGCCCGCGCCACCAAGTTCGACCTCAACCTGGAAGTCACCGACCTCGACCATCGTCTGGGTTGCTGTCTGACCTACAGCACCGACCTGTTCGACGAGCCGCGTATTGCGCGCATGGCCGAGCATTGGCGCAACCTGCTGGAGGCGCTGATCGCCGGCCCCGAGCAACGCCTCAGTGAGCTGCCGTTGTTGAGCGCCGATGAACAGGGCGTGTTGCAAGACAGCCTGGGCACCGGAAAAGGCGAGCACCGCCTCGACCAATGCATCCATCCATTGTTCAGCCAGCAGGCGGCAGCGCGTGGCGATGCACCGGCGCTGACCTTCGCCGGCATGACCCTCAGCTACCGCGAACTCAACGAGCGCGCCAACCGCCTGGCCTGGATGCTGCGTGAGCGTGGGGTGGGCCCGCAGGTGCGTGTAGGCCTGGCGTTGCCGCGTTCCCTGGAGATGGTCATCGGCCTGCTGGCGATCCTCAAGGCCGGCGGCGCCTACGTGCCGCTCGACCCGGAATACCCGCTGGACCGCCTGCATTACATGATCGAAGACAGCGGCATCGGCCTGCTGCTCAGTGATGTGGCGATGTTCGAAGCCCTGGGTGAATTGCCGGCGACGGTGGCATGCTGGTGCCTGGAAGATGACCTGCCCGTGCTGGCCAACTACCCGGCCAGCGAGCCGCCGTCGATCAGCCTGCCGCAGCATCAGGCGTATCTGATCTACACCTCCGGCTCCACCGGCAAGCCCAAAGGTGTGGTGGTGTCCCACGGTGAAATCGCCATGCATTGCCAGGCGGTGATCGAGCGCTTCGGCATGCGTGCCGACGACTGTGAACTGCATTTTTATTCGATCAACTTCGACGCCGCCACCGAGCGCCTGCTGGTGCCGCTGCTCAGTGGCGCGCAGGTGGTATTGCGTGCCCAGGGTCAGTGGGATGCCGAGGAAATCTGCGCGCTGATCCGCACCCATCGCATCAACATCCTGGGCTTCACACCGAGCTACGGCAGCCAGTTGGCGCAATGGCTGGCGACCCGGCAGCAGACCTTGCCGGTGCGCATGTGCATCACGGGGGGTGAAGCGCTGACCGGCGAGCACATGCAGCGTATCCGCGCCGCGTTCCAGCCCCAGGTGTTCTTCAACGCCTATGGCCCGACCGAAACTGTGGTGATGCCGCTGGCCAGCCTGGCCCCGGAACAGCTGGAAGAGGGTGCCGGCAGCGTGCCGATCGGCAGCATTATCGGCGACCGTGTGGCTTACATTCTCGACGCCGACCTGGCGTTGGTGCCTCAAGGCGCGACCGGCGAGTTGTACGTCGGCGGTGCCGGCCTGGCCCAGGGTTATCACCAGCGTCCAGGCATGACGGCGGAGCGGTTTGTCGCCGATCCTTTCGCGCGCAATGGCGGCCGCCTGTATCGCACCGGCGACCTGGTACGCCAGCGCGCCGATGGCTTGGTGGAGTACCTGGGGCGTATCGACCATCAAGTGAAGATTCGCGGTTTCCGCATCGAGCTGGGCGAGATCGAAACCCGCCTGCTGGAACACGAAGCCGTACGCGAAGCGGTGGTGCTGGCGCTGGAGTCGCCGAGTGGCAAACAGCTGGTGGCCTACCTGGTCAGCGATGCAGAAGGCGCCACCTTGCGTGACGCGCTGAAGGCCCACCTCAAGGCGCAGCTGCCGGACTATATGGTGCCCGCGCACCTGATCGTACTCGACAGCATGCCGCTGACCGCCAACGGCAAGCTCGACCGCCGCGCCTTGCCGCAGCCGGACCCGGAAGCCAACCGTCAACAGTACGTGGCACCACGCAGCGAGCTTGAACAGACATTGGCCGCGATTTGGTGCGCGGTGTTGAACGTGCAGCAAGTCGGCCTGGACGATAACTTCTTCGAGCTGGGCGGTGACTCGATCCTGTCGATCCAGGTGGTCAGTCGTGCGCGGCAGGCGGGGATTCACTTCAGCCCGCGTGATCTGTTCCAGCACCAGACCGTGCAAACCCTGGCCGCGGTTGCTACGCGTTCCGAACGCATCACCGCCGAGCAGGGCGTGCTCACCGGCAGCTCGGGGCTTACGCCAATCCAGCACTGGTTCTTCGACACCCGGATCCCTAATCGCCAGCACTGGAACCAGGCGCTGGTGCTCAAGCCGCTGCAATTGCTGGACCCTCATCGTCTGGAGCAAGCGCTGCTGGCGGTGCTGGAGCACCACGATGCGCTGCGCCTGAGCTTTTCCCGGCGCGACGCAAAATGGCATGCCGAGCACTTGGCTGTGCCGCAAGGCGGTGTGTTGATGCAAGCGCAAGTGCGTGACCTGGACCAGTGCACCGCGCTGTTCACCGACACCCAGCGCAGCCTCGACCTGGCCCATGGCCCGCTGCTGCGTGCGTTGCTGGTGGACGGTCCTGAGGGCCAGCAACGCCTGTTGATCGCCATCCATCACTTGGTGGTGGACGGCGTGTCGTGGCGCGTGTTGCTGGAAGACCTGCAAACGGTCTATCGCCAATTGAGCGACGGCCAGTCGGTGAGCCTGCCGGCCAAGACCAGCGCCCTGCGCGACTGGGCTGCGCGCTTGCAGGCGTATGCCGGCAGCGAATCCCTGCGTGAAGAACTGGGCCTGTGGCAGGACCGGTTGGCCGGTCCGGACGCGAGGCTGCCGGTGGCCCGTGCGCAAGGTTCGTTGCGCAACGGCGACGCCGAGACGGTCAACGTGCGCCTGGATGCCGAGCACACGCGCCAACTGCTGCAACAGGCGCCCAGTGCCTACCGCACCCAGGTCAATGATCTGCTGCTGACTGCCTTGGCCCGCGTGCTGTGCCGCTGGAGCGGCCACGCCTCGGCGCTGATCCAACTGGAAGGCCATGGCCGCGAAACCCTGTTCGATGACCTCGACCTGACCCGCAGCGTCGGCTGGTTCACCAGCGCCTACCCGCTGCGCCTGACCCCGCAGGCCGGGCAGGGCGACTCGATCAAGGCGATCAAGGAGCAACTGCGCAGCGTGCCGCACAAGGGCCTGGGTTATGGCGTGCTGCGCTACCTGGCCGACGATGCGACCCGGCAAACCATGGCCGCGCTGCCGAGCGCGGAGATCACGTTCAACTACCTTGGCCAGTTCGACCAGAGCTTCGGCGCCGATGCGCTGTTCCACCCGCTGGACGAGTCCGCAGGCCTGGCCCACGACCCGGATGCGCCGCTGCCCAACGAACTGAGCGTGGACAGCCAGGTGTACGGCGGCGAACTGGTGCTGCGCTGGACCTTCAGCCGCGAGCGCCACGATCAACAGAGCATCCGCGAGCTGGCCGATGCCTACCTCGCGGAGCTGCAAAGCCTGGTTGCGCATTGTTTGCAGGATGCTGTCGGCGGGCTCACGCCGTCCGACTTCCCGCTGGCGCAACTGACCCAGGCGCAACTCGACAGCCTGCCGGTCCCGGCCAGCGTCATCGAAGACGTCTATCCGCTGACCCCGATGCAAGAGGGCCTGCTGCTGCACACCCTGCTGGAGCCGGGCACCGGGCTGTATTACATGCAGGACCGTTACCGCATCAACAGCGAACTGGACCCGGCACGTTTCGCCCAGGCCTGGCAAGCGGTGATCGCCCGTCACGAAGCCCTGCGTGCCTCGTTCTGCTGGAACGTCGGCGAAGAGATGCTGCAAGTGATCCATAAGCCGGGCAGCACGCCGGTCGACTACCTGGACTGGAGCAACGACCCGGAACACGAACACGAACCGCGCCTGCAAGCCTTGCTCAAGGCCGAGCGCGAAGCCGGTTTCGATCTGCTTAACCAGGCGCCGTTCCACCTGCGCCTGATCCGGGTCGGTGAAGCGCGCTACTGGTTCATGATGAGCAACCACCACATCCTCATCGATGCCTGGTGCCGTTCGCTGTTGATGAATGACTTCTTCGAGATCTACATGGCCCTCGGCGAAGGCCGTGATGCGCAGTTGGCCACGCCGCCGCGTTACCGCGACTACATCGCCTGGCTGCAACGCCAGAACCTGGCCGAAGCGCGCCAGTGGTGGCAGCAGAACCTGCAAGGGTTCGAACGCACCACGCCGATCCCGAGCGACCGACCGTTCATGCGCGATCACGCCGGCCATGGCGGCATGGTGGTGGGGGACTGCTACACCCGTCTCGACGCCCGTGACGGTGCGCAACTGCGCGAGCTGGCCCAGGCCCATCAACTGACCGTCAACACCTTCGCCCAGGCCGCGTGGGCCCTGGTGCTGCGTCGCCTGAGCGGTGACCGCGACGTACTGTTCGGCGTGACCGTGGCCGGCCGCCCGGTGGAAATGCCCGAGATGCAACGCACCGTCGGCCTGTTCATCAACAGCATCGCGCTGCGGGTGAAGCTGCCCGCAGACGACCAACGTTGCAGCGTGCGCCAGTGGCTGAGCGCGTTGCTCGACAGCAACATGCAGCTGCGCGAGTACGAATACCTGCCGCTGGTGACGATCCAGGAGCACAGCGAACTGCCCAAGGGCCAGCCGCTGTTCGACAGCCTGTTCGTGTTCGAAAACGCCCCGGTGGAGGTCTCGGTGCTGGACCGGGCGCAAAGCCTGAACGCCACCTCGGATTCCGGTCGCACCCACACCAACTTCCCGTTGACCGCCGTGTGCTACCCGGGCGATGACCTGGGCCTGCACCTGTCCTACGACCAGCGTTATTTCGATGAAAGTACCGTGCAGGGCATGCTCGGCGAATTCAAGCGCCTGCTGCTGGCGCTGGTGCAAGGCTTCCATGGCGACATGGCCGACTTGCCGCTGATTGGCGAGCAGGAGCACGCGTTCCTGGTGCACGGCTGCAACCAGAGCGAGCATGACTACCCGCTGGAGCGCAGTTATGTGGAGCTGTTCGAAGCCCGGGTGGCGCAGCATCCACAGCGCATCGCCGCCAGTTGCCTGGACCGGCAATGGAGCTATGCCGAGCTGAACCTGCGCAGTAATCGCCTCGGTCATGCGCTGATACAAGCGGGGGTCGGTGTGGATCAGCCGGTCGCCTTGCTGGCCGAGCGCAGCCTTGATCTGCTGGGCATGATCATCGGCAGCTTCAAGGCCGGTGCCGGTTACCTGCCGTTGGACCCGGGCCTGCCCGGCCAGCGTTTGAGTCGCATCATCGACCTGAGCCGCACGCCGTTGCTGGTGTGCACCCAGGCCTGTCGCGAACAGGCGCTGGAACTGCTGGAAGAGTTCGCCTGCACCGGGCGGCCCAAGCTGCTGGTGTGGGAGGACCTGGCACCGTCGGACCACAATCCCGGGATCTACAGCACCCCGGACAACCTGGCCTACGTGATCTATACCTCGGGGTCCACCGGCTTGCCCAAGGGCGTGATGGTGGAACAGCGCGGCATGCTCAATAACCAGCTGAGCAAGGTGCCGTACCTGAACCTGAGCGACAAGGATGTGATTGCCCAGACCGCCTCGCAAAGCTTCGACATTTCCGTGTGGCAGTTCCTCGCCGCACCGCTGTTCGGCGCGCGGGTGGACATCGTACCGAACACCCTCGCCCATGATCCGCAGGGCTTGCTGACCCATGTTCAGGCCCAGGGCATCACGGTGCTGGAAAGTGTGCCGTCGCTGATCCAGGGCATGCTGGCCCAGGACCTTGTTCACTTGGACGGTCTGCGCTGGATGCTGCCGACCGGCGAAGCCATGCCGCCGGAACTGGCGCACCAATGGCTGCTGCGTTACCCGCAGATTGGTCTGGTGAACGCCTATGGCCCGGCGGAGTGTTCGGACGATGTGGCGTTCTTCCGCGTCGACCTGGCCTCGACCCGTGGCAGCTACCTGCCGATCGGCACGCCAACCGACAACAACCGTCTGTACCTGCTCGATGGCGCGCTGGAGTTGGTGCCCCAAGGTGCGGTCGGCGAGCTGTGCGTGGCCGGTACCGGTGTGGGGCGTGGTTATGTGAGTGACCCCTTGCGCACCGCCCAGGTGTTTGTACCGAACCCGTTCGGTGCACCGGGCGAGCGCTTGTACCGCACCGGCGACCTGGCACGTCGGCGTGGCGACGGCGTGCTGGAGTACGTCGGACGCATCGACCATCAGGTGAAGATTCGCGGTTACCGCATCGAGCTGGGTGAAATCGAAGCGCGCCTGCATGAGCAACCGGAAGTGCGCGATGCGGCGGTTGGCGTACAGGAAGGCGTCAACGGCAAGCATCTGGTGGGTTACCTGGTGGCGGCGGATGAAGCGCTGAACCCAAGCGAACGCCTGGACCGCATCAAGCAACGCCTGCGCGCCGAACTGCCGGAATACATGGTGCCGCTGCACTGGTTGTGGCTCGACCGCCTGCCGCTCAACGCCAACGGCAAGCTTGACCGCAAGGCGCTGCCGGCCCTGGAGATCGGTCAACTGCACAGCCAGGACTACCTGGCGCCGCGTACCTCACTGGAAACCACCTTGGCGGCGATCTGGGCCGAGGTGCTGAAAGTCGAACGGGTGGGGGTGCAGGACAACTTCTTCGAACTGGGCGGGCACTCGTTGCTGGCCACGCAGATTGCGTCGCGGGTACAGAAGACGTTGCAGCGGGATGTGCCGTTGCGGGCGATGTTCGAGTGCAGCACGGTGGCGGAGTTGGCCGAGTACATCGACGGGTTGGCGGCCAGCGAGATCAGTGCGGAGAAGGCGGGTCGGTTGAGTGATTTGATGGCGGAGTTGGAGGGGTTGTAAACCAGCCATCGGTCGGAAAGGACTGTTCCTTTCGTCTGACCTGTCAGTTCTCACAGTTGGCGAGTGTGTTTTGCAAGAGCTCACTTCAGGAGAGACTCTGGGCCTTTAGCAGGTCCAGGGTACCGCCTCTTCGAACACGGAGTTCTTGACCATGGCTAAAAAAATCTCACCCCCTGCGCCGCACTCAAGCATTGTCAAAGCACCACCCAAAAAAACGCCGAAGCCCAAGGCCGTGGAGGTTGAAAGCCCATCAATTTCCAGCGAGTTGGAGGGTGTTGTCGAACCCTCCCGGATGGTAGGGAGTTACCTGACCGTCGACTCACTCATGGATGACGGAACGATCACCGTCCATTTCAGTACCAAGGAACAGCCTGGCCCTACGTTTGAAGACATCGTGGATGACAGCGACGAGCCGGGTGCCAGGAACATTGATATTCCACTGGACTACCTGACAACTGCCATGGGGTTTACGTTGTTGGTGTCCTACAACGGTACCTCACAAGGGCAGCCCGCTGCTTCGCGGGTCAAGGAAGTCGGGGTTTCATTCTACCCGGCCAGCGAAAGCGAAGACCTGGCGCCTCGGCTGCTGCACGAAAAAATCGTCCATAACACGCCAACTTATGACATGCATGACCATACCGGGGATGAAACAGTGCTTGTGCCTGTGCCTCCTCTGGCCAAAAAGGGTGACAAGGTTTATTGCACGGCTGTCACTGAGCAGGACGCTATTCCTTACACGTTTTACACCGTGGTGTATGGCCATGTGTTAACGGAAGAGGAGGCTGTTGCAGGTCACGTACTCACCTTCTTTATTGCCCGTGGCTGGCTGGCACGCCGCAAGCCTTGGCGCTCCATCACCCTTCAATCTGCCTGGATAACCAGCGGTTTGGCCGCCGAACCGCCGGCTGATATCGACCCTCACCTTGAGACGCGCCTGCCGGCCAACGCACTCGAAATCCAGCGCCGTCGCACGGCTGCGTTGATCGTCGATCATGGGTTGGACCTGCTGCCTCCTCATCTGCGGCAGTCGGTGCAATACAACGGTGGATGGTGCCTTAACCCCCAACTCACCATGGCTGGCGGGAACGTGGACGTTCCTGGCTTCGACAGTTATGCCAACGATGTCGTCTGTTTTCATGTCAGTGGTCCAGGTTTTGGTACGAAGCCCCTTGGCTGCATGACAATTGAGCAGGACGGCGACCTTGCCTCCATTGAACTCTCGGCGTGTGACATTGCCTGTTTCTTCGGTAAAACGATGACGCTGGGCTATACGGTTCAATTTCCGAATAGCGAAGGGGCGCAGCCATCACCAGAGCAGAGGGTTAACGTTTCAGTACCCCAGTTCCCTCATTCCGATATTGAGGAAGCCACTCAAGGGACGGTGGACCTCGCTACATTCCCGGGGAATGCCACGGCGTTGGTGCCGGTGTGGAGCTATGCCGAGTGTTCGAGTCACTGTTGGATGTGGATCACAGGCAAGCGACCGGACGGCAGTGCTTACCACTTTGATATTTTGACGGGTGTGCCCGTGACGGAGGATTGGAAAAACCAAGGCGTCGTAACACCTGTTTTGAGGGGCGAGCTGCAAAAGCTGGATGATTGCAGCGATTTTGAACTGCATTTCGCCGCGGGTTTTTGTGATACCTCCGATCTGGCGGGCGCCCACGAATTCCCCGTTCGGATGTTCAAGATCGAGCAGGAACCTTTGGTGCTGCCTGCGCCTAAGGTGATCGAGGCGGTCGGCTCTGATCTGACGGCCTACAACGGGCGCAATGGCGTACATGTCGAAGTGAACTACGCCGGCAACGACCCGCGACACAGCATCAGTGTCTGCTGGAAAAAACCGGATGGTACTTGCTGGCCCTTGGCATCAAAACCTGGCAGTAACACCGGCACTGTGGCCTTTGCGCTGCCTGCGGAAGCGGTGATCGAAAGCATGGGCAAGACCGTCCCGATCACATACACCGTGACAACCGCGTGCAAGCTGCAGACGTCGCCGCCGTTGAACTTGGATATCAGCCTGCCGGTACGGCTGGAAACCCCCAACGTGTTGGAGGCCACACCGCCCAGGACTCAGAACGCCGTTCTGGACCTGAGGACTTTTACCGGAAATGCCAATTCCCTTGAGGATCCGATGTGGTTTCTGCGGGCCGGGCAGAAGTGCTGGTTGTACGCTACCGGTACTGGGCCAAACGGCTCCCCTTACACGTTCACTGTCTATGCGGGTAGAGCTATTACTGCGACAGAGGCGAAAGCTGGGGTGGCGAGCCCTGTGCTGCGCACCGAGTTGTCCAAGTTGAGGAGCAACACCTCGTTAACCTTGACATTCGAGGTGACACCCGACGGCAGCTTGAATCGGAGCAATGCAGTGGTATGCCCTGCGCGAGTATTGACAGTGCGCCTGCCGATGGATGATTTCACTCCTTTTTCCGGTAACAACTGGAACAGCTGGCTTCCCGGGCCGGCAGCTCTGGGAGAGATGAGGTACGCCTCGTACTTTGGCAAGACTTGCGTGGCTAATGGCACCGCAAGTACTGCTGCGGTGGGCAACGTCCTTTATAAGGACTTTACCGGGCTTTTGGTGGGGGCGACCTACGATTTCAGCCTTCTCGCCTGCACCTACAACGGCGCGGCTCCATTGCCAAGATTGTCGCTGAGAGCCGGAGGCGGGGCTGTGACAGCAGCCACAACCTTTTACAACATGGCGTGGACACAACTGAGGGGAACATTTATTGCGAGCGCAACATCCATGCGCCTGGAGATCTGGAGCCATGAGCCAACAGGCATTAGTGGTAACGACTATGCGATCACTGATATTCGGGTTCGCGGATAGTCAAAGCATCACTTTGCTTTGAGCGATGCTCCTGCCTTTTGGCAGGAGCATTTTTTCATGCCAGCCTTCAACCTCATTCCAAGTGAGATCAGTGCCGAGAAAGTGGATCGGTTGAGTGATTTGATGGCGGAGTTGGAGGGGCTTTAATCGGCATCGCCTGTCAGGGCCTCTTCGCGGGCAAGCCCGCTCCCACATTGGACTGCATTCACACATCTTTATGTGTGAGCACAGTCAAGTGTGGGAGCGGGCTTGCCCGCGATGAAGTCCGCTCAGGCGCCGCCTTTTTCACTCGGATTGTGTGGCGGCCGTTGGTCGGGTAATCCCCGATGACGCGTCATAACTGTCAAATCTGACAGTAGGCAACTGCACTCCCACAGGAATTAAATAACCGCTATGACTGGGTCTGCCCGGGGTGGGCCGAAGGGTTATTTATCCTTGGATGGGAGTGTGGATCATGGCTACAGCTAAAACACCTAAATCAAAAACCGGTGCCGCAACCGCCGCTTCTTCGCCTTTGCCCAAGCCTCAGGGCGCAACGCCCGCAGCGCTCAAGCAACTGCCGTTGCCAAAGGTGCTGCATGCCACGGCCAACAGTACCTTGCCGCCGATGACGTCCACGGCGGGTACGGAGGTGATCATCGACGCCGCCATCCCCAGCGGTGCGCCCATCAATGTGTTCTGGGCGATCAAGGGGCAGGAGGCATCGCCCGTGTTCAGCGCCGTGGCGCAGGGTGTCGGCAGTAGTGGGGTCAAGGTGCCTGTGCCGGCCTGGGTGGTCGGTTATTGCATCGGCCAGACGCTGACCATCTGGTACGAAAGCGGGAATGATGAGTCGCTGCGGTTGGAGTTGACGGTGGAAGTCATTGATCCCGACGACATGCCGACGCCCGAGTTTCTGGACCTGGTGTTTGTCCAGGGTTCCTGGTGGCTGGACATGACCCGTTTCCCCGGCAACGCCCGCATCGAACTGTGCGCCTGGCCGTTTATCGCCGCCGGGCAGCGGTTGTGGGTCGAGGCGGTGGGCAACGAGCACCTGTCGCCACGGCGTTTTCACTGGGTTCTGGAAGATCACGTGGTCACCGAGGAGGAGGCCCAGGGTGGCTACTGCTTCCTGCTGGAGATCCTGCGCGAGTGGCTGGGCGAAAACGAAGACTGGTCGTCGGTGACAGTGCACGTCGGGGTCACCTTCGATGGGGCGCCCGGCACGCCGCCGGAAGATCCACAGATTTCCCACATCCCGGCCAATGCCCATGAGATTCCGCGTGCCACGGCGAACCTGCGAGTCGGTGAACCGGAACTCAATTTGTTGGCGCCCAAACTGCGCGAAGCGGTTTACGTTGAGGGACAAGGGTATGTGCTCAACCCGGCGCTTACCGTCGACGGTACTCATGTCGAGGTGGCGTATGACGGCATGAAACCCGGTGACCATGTGTGTGTGAAATTTGCAGGAACACCAGGCCCGGGGTCACCCGTGCTGGTGTGCCAGGACGTGCAGGGCGGTGAGAGCAAACTTGTGTTCCCTGTGCCGGCGTCGGCGATCAGTGCCAACTTTGGCCAGTCGATTGCTCTCTCCTATACGGTGCTGCGCGACGTGCTGTGGCCTTCGCCGACAACCTCGGTGCACGTGCTCAAGCCCAAGGGCCTGAGTGGCATCGAGGTTGACGAGCAAACCGGTGGCAAGCTGTGCCTCAACACGTTCCCCGGCGACGCCACTGCCCGTGTTGCCGCCTGGGATTACAGCGCGCCGGGACAAACCTGCTGGATGTGGATCGACGGCCAACGTGAGGATGGCAGTGCCTTTCACTGGGATATTCTGGTGGCTGCGCCCGTTACGCCCGAGTGGGTGAGCGAGGGTGTCAGTGCGGCACTGGCCCGTGAGCAGCTTGAAAAACTTGCCGACTGCCTGGTCTTTGAAATCCATTTTGCGGTGAGTTTCCAAGGCTCGACGGATCTGGCCGATGCCATAGCGTTCCGGCCGCTGCAACTGCAAATGGTCCAGGCCGACCTGGTGCTGTTGGCGCCCTCGGTGCGTGAGGCGGTGGGTAACCAACTGACGGTGTGGAACGGCAAGGATGGCGTGACGGTGCGCGTGGAATATGACGGCATGAGTGCACATCACACCATCGCCTTGTGCTGGGAGCAGGCGGGTGTGTGCCTGGCGCTCGCACCAAAACCGGGAGATCCCGCACAGGAGTTCGTCGATTTTGCTGTGCCGCGTGAGGCGGTGATTCACGGCATCGGCAAAACCGTGCCGATCCGCTACAGCGTGACCAGCCGGTGTCGGCAGCAGACTTCGGCGGATCTTGAGTTGGGCGTGAGTATACCGGTCCGTCTGCCGACGCCTGTCGTCCGGCAAGCCACGGCGGGCGTGCTCGATCTGCGCACCTTTTCCACCCATGCGGATGTCTCTGTTGCCGCCTGGTGGTTTGCCCTGGCGGGGCAGAAAGTTTGGTTGAGCGCGACTGGAACGCTCAAGGATGGAAGCGTTTATGCGTTTGACGTTTATGTGGGTAAAACCCTCCTCGACTCAGAAGTCCAGGCTGGATTGAAAGGCGTCATACAACGCTCCGACATCAGTGGCCTGAAGAACCTTTCCACGTTGACAATTACCTGCGAAGTGACTGCCGACGGCAGTCATCGTAAAAGTGATGCGGTGGTGTTTCATCAATTGAAGCTGACCATTCGCCAGGCTTTCGACGACGTCACCACGTTTGACGACGGTGACTGGAACGGCTGGATAAAAGGCCCGGCCGCTGCGGATCCGAGGGACTTGGTGATCAAGCACGAGGGTGGAAACTGGTTCCTCTACAACTGGACGTACACCGATCGCTCTGCGGGCGTGTTCCTCTATCGCAATTACGCCGGCTTGGAAGTCGGGCGCGACTACGTGTTCAGTATCTCGATTCGGCGAGTGAATAATGTGCCGGCCATACCCGAGGTATCCCTATGGGTCGCAGGCGCGAAATTGCTGGGACCCGCTGCTATTTCCAGCCAGAGCTGGCAGCAAATGAGCGTGATCTTCACTGCCCGCGCCACTACTATGCTCCTCGAACTCTACAACCATGTTGCGACCGGCTTAGGGAATGACTATGCCGTCGACAATATTCGAGTGAAGGAGCTCTAGCCCCGCAACACTGACTGTGTTCACCGATAGAAATGTGTGAATACAGTCAAATGTGGGAGCGGGCTTGCCCGCGAAAGCGTCAGCGCAGGCGCCGCTTATTTCGGCCTCTTGCTGCTGCAACCCACCGTTGTCGTCCAGATAGAAAATCGCCGGCGTGATGGCGGAGTTGGAGGGGCTTTAATCGGCATCGCCTGTCAGGGCCTCTTCGCGGGCAAGCCCGCTCCCACATTGGACTGCATTCACACATCTTTATGTGTGAGCACAGTCAAGTGTGGGAGCGGGCTTGCCCGCGATGAAGTCCGCTCAGGCGCCGCCTTTTTCACTCGGATTGTGTGGCGGCCGTTGGTCGGGTAATCCCCGATGACGCGTCATAACTGTCAAATCTGACAGTAGGCAACTGCACTCCCACAGGAATTAAATAACCGCTATGACTGGGTCTGCCCGGGGTGGGCCGAAGGGTTATTTATCCTTGGATGGGAGTGTGGATCATGGCTACAGCTAAAACACCTAAATCAAAAACCGGTGCCGCAACCGCCGCTTCTTCGCCTTTGCCCAAGCCTCAGGGCGCAACGCCCGCAGCGCTCAAGCAACTGCCGTTGCCAAAGGTGCTGCATGCCACGGCCAACAGTACCTTGCCGCCGATGACGTCCACGGCGGGTACGGAGGTGATCATCGACGCCGCCATCCCCAGCGGTGCGCCCATCAATGTGTTCTGGGCGATCAAGGGGCAGGAGGCATCGCCCGTGTTCAGCGCCGTGGCGCAGGGTGTCGGCAGTAGTGGGGTCAAGGTGCCTGTGCCGGCCTGGGTGGTCGGTTATTGCATCGGCCAGACGCTGACCATCTGGTACGAAAGCGGGAATGATGAGTCGCTGCGGTTGGAGTTGACGGTGGAAGTCATTGATCCCGACGACATGCCGACGCCCGAGTTTCTGGACCTGGTGTTTGTCCAGGGTTCCTGGTGGCTGGACATGACCCGTTTCCCCGGCAACGCCCGCATCGAACTGTGCGCCTGGCCGTTTATCGCCGCCGGGCAGCGGTTGTGGGTCGAGGCGGTGGGCAACGAGCACCTGTCGCCACGGCGTTTTCACTGGGTTCTGGAAGATCACGTGGTCACCGAGGAGGAGGCCCAGGGTGGCTACTGCTTCCTGCTGGAGATCCTGCGCGAGTGGCTGGGCGAAAACGAAGACTGGTCGTCGGTGACAGTGCACGTCGGGGTCACCTTCGATGGGGCGCCCGGCACGCCGCCGGAAGATCCACAGATTTCCCACATCCCGGCCAATGCCCATGAGATTCCGCGTGCCACGGCGAACCTGCGAGTCGGTGAACCGGAACTCAATTTGTTGGCGCCCAAACTGCGCGAAGCGGTTTACGTTGAGGGACAAGGGTATGTGCTCAACCCGGCGCTTACCGTCGACGGTACTCATGTCGAGGTGGCGTATGACGGCATGAAACCCGGTGACCATGTGTGTGTGAAATTTGCAGGAACACCAGGCCCGGGGTCACCCGTGCTGGTGTGCCAGGACGTGCAGGGCGGTGAGAGCAAACTTGTGTTCCCTGTGCCGGCGTCGGCGATCAGTGCCAACTTTGGCCAGTCGATTGCTCTCTCCTATACGGTGCTGCGCGACGTGCTGTGGCCTTCGCCGACAACCTCGGTGCACGTGCTCAAGCCCAAGGGCCTGAGTGGCATCGAGGTTGACGAGCAAACCGGTGGCAAGCTGTGCCTCAACACGTTCCCCGGCGACGCCACTGCCCGTGTTGCCGCCTGGGATTACAGCGCGCCGGGACAAACCTGCTGGATGTGGATCGACGGCCAACGTGAGGATGGCAGTGCCTTTCACTGGGATATTCTGGTGGCTGCGCCCGTTACGCCCGAGTGGGTGAGCGAGGGTGTCAGTGCGGCACTGGCCCGTGAGCAGCTTGAAAAACTTGCCGACTGCCTGGTCTTTGAAATCCATTTTGCGGTGAGTTTCCAAGGCTCGACGGATCTGGCCGATGCCATAGCGTTCCGGCCGCTGCAACTGCAAATGGTCCAGGCCGACCTGGTGCTGTTGGCGCCCTCGGTGCGTGAGGCGGTGGGTAACCAACTGACGGTGTGGAACGGCAAGGATGGCGTGACGGTGCGCGTGGAATATGACGGCATGAGTGCACATCACACCATCGCCTTGTGCTGGGAGCAGGCGGGTGTGTGCCTGGCGCTCGCACCAAAACCGGGAGATCCCGCACAGGAGTTCGTCGATTTTGCTGTGCCGCGTGAGGCGGTGATTCACGGCATCGGCAAAACCGTGCCGATCCGCTACAGCGTGACCAGCCGGTGTCGGCAGCAGACTTCGGCGGATCTTGAGTTGGGCGTGAGTATACCGGTCCGTCTGCCGACGCCTGTCGTCCGGCAAGCCACGGCGGGCGTGCTCGATCTGCGCACCTTTTCCACCCATGCGGATGTCTCTGTTGCCGCCTGGTGGTTTGCCCTGGCGGGGCAGAAAGTTTGGTTGAGCGCGACTGGAACGCTCAAGGATGGAAGCGTTTATGCGTTTGACGTTTATGTGGGTAAAACCCTCCTCGACTCAGAAGTCCAGGCTGGATTGAAAGGCGTCATACAACGCTCCGACATCAGTGGCCTGAAGAACCTTTCCACGTTGACAATTACCTGCGAAGTGACTGCCGACGGCAGTCATCGTAAAAGTGATGCGGTGGTGTTTCATCAATTGAAGCTGACCATTCGCCAGGCTTTCGACGACGTCACCACGTTTGACGACGGTGACTGGAACGGCTGGATAAAAGGCCCGGCCGCTGCGGATCCGAGGGACTTGGTGATCAAGCACGAGGGTGGAAACTGGTTCCTCTACAACTGGACGTACACCGATCGCTCTGCGGGCGTGTTCCTCTATCGCAATTACGCCGGCTTGGAAGTCGGGCGCGACTACGTGTTCAGTATCTCGATTCGGCGAGTGAATAATGTGCCGGCCATACCCGAGGTATCCCTATGGGTCGCAGGCGCGAAATTGCTGGGACCCGCTGCTATTTCCAGCCAGAGCTGGCAGCAAATGAGCGTGATCTTCACTGCCCGCGCCACTACTATGCTCCTCGAACTCTACAACCATGTTGCGACCGGCTTAGGGAATGACTATGCCGTCGACAATATTCGAGTGAAGGAGCTCTAGCCCCGCAACACTGACTGTGTTCACCGATAGAAATGTGTGAATACAGTCAAATGTGGGAGCGGGCTTGCCCGCGAAAGCGTCAGCGCAGGCGTCGCTTATTTCGGCCCCATGATCTTCACCAGCTTCTCCGGCGATGGCGCCCCTTGTTGCTGCTGCAACCCACCCTTGTCGTCCAGATAGAAAATCGCCGGCGTCGCCGACAACTCCAGCTCGTCCATCAGCTTCATGTTCGCATCGAGCTTGGCTTCGATGTCTGCCGGAATCTTGGCCAGTGCCTGCAATTTGCTGCCTTTGCCGGCGGCTTCGTGGGTTTCCAGGGCTTTTTGCGGGTCTTTGGCGGCGAACAGGGCGGCGGATTTGCCGGCACTGTCTTCGCGGATGATGCCCACCATGATGTGGCGCAACTGCACCTTGCCGGCCTTCACCCAGGGACGGGCCTGTTCCCAGAACATATTGCAGTAAGGGCAGTTGGGGTCGCTGAACAGGTAGACGATACGCGGGGCGTTCTTGTCGCCGTCCTGGATCCAGCTGCTGTTTTCCATCTTGGCCCAGACTTCCTTGGCCATCGGCGCGTACACCAGTTTTTCCAGGGGGGCGGTGCTCAGGTCATTGCCCTGGGCGTCGTACAGGTTGCCGGCGATCACGTTTTTGCCATCGGCGGTCAGGTACAGCGCCATGCCACGGTTCTGGTACTGGGCGGCGTAGCCGGTGAGGCCGCTGGGGGCGTCGAATTTGCCGATGATCTTGGCACCCTTGGCTTCGATCTGTTTGATGGGGGCCGGCCAGTCTTCGGCCTGGGCCAGGGTAGCCGCCAGCGTGAGTGGCAGCAGGGTCAGCAGGTGGCGGAGGCGAGGCATGTCGGTTTCCTTTCAATAGCGGTGTCGAAGGGTTCCATGGCGCGGGCCAGGCTGGCTTGGGACAACTCGCCCAAGTGGCTGTTGATCAGGCGCCCGTCGGCGGTATAGAACAGTGTAGTGGGCAGGGCCATGGAGCCCACGGCCTGGCCAAGGCGACCGCCGGCGTCGAACAGCACGTTGTCGAGGGTCAGGCCCTGGGTGGCCAGGAAGGTGCTGACGCTTTGCATGCCTTCGGCCTGGTTGACGAACAGGAAGGTCACGTCCGGGCGTTGATGCTGGGCGCGTTCCAGTACCGGCATTTCGCGGCGGCACGGCGGGCACCAGGTGGCCCACAGGTTGATCACCAGCGGGCCGCCCTTGTAATCGGTCAGGTGCACTTCGTGGCCGTTGGCATCGAGCAGGGTGATTTCCGGCAGGCGCGAACCTTTGTCGTAGACGTTCAGCGCGAGGCTGGTCATGCCCCAGAACACCAGGCCGGTGATCACCCCGGCACTCAGCGGTCTGCGCAGGGCCGGGCGACGCCAGCCATAGAGCAGGGCGCCGAGTACCAGCGCGATCACGCCGGGCCAGGCGAGGAAGCCGCCGTCACGCAGGTCGACCATCTGCAGCCAGTCGCTGCTGTACTCATCCCAATACATCAGGACAAAGCTGACCCGCGCCGCGAGCATGCCCAGCAGGAACAGGCTGAACAGCACCGATTCGGGGTTTTCACCGCCACGCTTGGCCACGCGCCAGCCCACCAGGGTGGCGAGAATCAGCGCGGTAATCAGCAGCAAGTGATTCAAGGCGATGGCGAAAGTGCCGATGGTCAGGGTCAGCATCAGAGGGCGTCCCGGGTCTGGTTCCAGCGTTGCAGGAAAGCGGCGGCGTCCACTTCGCCAGTGATGCGTTGGGCGCGGCGTTCTTCACCGTCCGGGCCGATCCACACGAAGCTGGGTGGCCCCGGTACCTGGTAGCGGCCCAGCAGTTCGCGGCTGGCGGCGCTGTCGGCGGTCACGTCGAGGCGCAGCAGGCGTACGTCTTTCAGTGCGTCCAGTACGTCGGGTTGGCCGAACACCTGTTTTTCCATGATCTTGCATGACACGCACCAGTCGGCGTAGTAGTCCACTAACACCCACTGGCCCTGGGCCTTGGCGCTGTCGAGCTGGTTTTGCAGCACGGCCGGATCGTTGATGGTCATGAAGGCATCGTGGGCGCTCGGCGCAGCGGCACCGCGCGAACCGCTGTAGACCTTCAACGGTTGCCACAGGTCGTCGCTGCCCCCGGCCGCACCGACCACCAGCACCGTGCCCCACAGGCCCAGCACCAGGGCGCCGGCGCCAAACACCTTGGCGGCCAGGCCGTATTCACGGGCCAGGCTCCAGCCGCAGTAGGCCATCACCAGCGCCAGTGCGCCCCACAGGCCGATCCACAGGCTTGAGTCGACGACCGGACGAATCATCAGCACGGCGGTCCCCAGGAACAGGAAGCCGAACACGCCTTTGAGCACGTTCATCCAGGTACCCGGCTTGGGCAGGAAGCGATTGCCCACGGTGACCAGCAGCAACAGCGGCACGCCGATGCCGATGCCCATGGCGAACAGGATCAGGCCGCCATGCAGCGCATTGCCGCTTTGTGCGATGTACAGCAGCGCGCCGGCCAGTGGCGCGGTCATGCACGGGCCCACGAGCAGGCCGGACAGTGCACCGAGAATGCCGGCGCCCACCAGGCTGCCGCCGCTCTGCTGACGGCTGGCGTTGTCCAGGCGGTCCCGCAGGAAGGCGGGCAGTTGCAGTTCGAAGAAACCGAACATGGGCAGGGCGAGGATGACGAAAAGGGCGGCGAAACTGCCGAGGATCCACGGCGTTTGCAGCAGCGCGGCCAGGTTGCCGCCGAGCAGCGCGGCGAGGACGCCCAGCGCCGCATACACCAGCGCCATGCACACCACGTAGCTGCCGGCCAGGGCGAAACCACGCCGTGGGCTGGCGCCGCTGCCCACCACCAGTCCGGCGAGGATCGGCAGCATCGGCAGCGAGCAGGGGGCAAAGGCCAGCAGCAGGCCCAGACCGAAGAACACCAGCAGGCTCCAGCCCAGGCTGCGTTGTTGCAGGCCGCTGGCCAGGGTCTGGTCCTGGGCCTGCGCGGTGGCAGCCACCGCCGGGTTGCCACCCAGGTCCACGGTGATCGACTGCGGCGGGTAGCACAGGCCCGCATCGGCGCAGCCCTGCCAGCCGAGCTTGACCTGACCGGTGACGCCGGCGGGGATCTTCACTTCCAGGCCCTGGCGATACACCTCTTGCTCGCCGAAGAACTCGTCACTATGCGCCTCGCCCTGGGGCAGCGCGGGTTTCTGCGCCAGGCCGTCGAACTTCAGGCGCTGCTTGTACAGGTAATAACCGTCGGCAATCTGCCAATACAGCTGGGTCTCGCCACTTTCCAGGCGCTCGGAGGTAAAGGTGAACGCCTTGCCCACCGGGAGAAAGTCGGGTTTGCTCGCAAAAGGATCGTTGCCCGGCGCAGCCTGGGCGAATCCCGCGAACAACACCAGCAGAAAGGTAAACAGATGCCGCATGGTCAAGCCTTAGTTCGTTTCAAGTGAGGCACACAATGTGGGGTGCTGATTAACCGATGATTAACCGGCGCTATTCTAGAGTGTAGGGATTATCTGATGTTGCGAAGTTTGGCGGCATAATGCGCGCTTAATCCGCCGCTTTTCTAATCCTCCCATCTTTCATGAAGGGTTCAGCATGCACGTACTGGTCTGTGAAGACGACGAACTGATCGCCAGCGGTATCGTGGCCGGCCTTGGCGCACAGGGCTTTACCGTCGAGCGCGTGGCTTCGGCCGCTGCGGCGCGGGCGATGCTCAAGGCGGCGACGTTCGACATCATGGTGCTCGACCTCGGCCTGCCCGACGAAGATGGCCTCAAGCTGTTGCAGCAACAGCGCAACCAGGGCCTGGAGATTCCCGTGCTGATCCTCACCGCCCGGGACTCGGTGACCAACCGCGTCGACGGCCTGCAAGCCGGCGCCGACGATTACCTGCTCAAGCCCTTCGACCTGCGCGAACTCGCCGCACGCCTGCAAACCCTGCTGCGCCGGGTGGCCGGACGCAGCGTCAACCTGATCGAGCATGGTCGACTGACTTACGATCCGAGCAGCCGCGAAACCTTCCTGGGGGGCCAGCCGGTGGACCTGTCACGCCGCGAGCAGGCGCTGTTGCAGGCCCTGCTGCACAACAAGGGCCGGGTGCTGTCCAGCGAACAGCTCAAAGACAGCGTCTATGGCTTCAATGACGAGCTGGAAAGCAACGCCCTGAACGTGCATATCCATCATTTGCGGCGCAAGTTGGGCAACGGCATCGTCGAGACCGTGCGCGGACTGGGTTATCGCCTGGGTCCGGCTGACGGTGGAGAGCAGGTGTCGTGAAAAGCCTGCGCCTGCGGCTGACGTTCAAGCTGGGCGCCGCTTTTGTGCTGATCTGGGCCCTGGCAGCCGCCTGGATGCTCAACGATCTGCGCAACCAGATGATGTTCTCCCTCGACCAGCGCCTGGTGGCGTCGGCGCGCATGGTGGCCGGGCTGACCGAGCAGATGCCGGGCCTGGCCAGCGTGAGCGGTGGGGCGCATTTCAGCGCCGAACAGTTGAACGTGCCGGGTGGCATGGCGTGCCAGGTCAGCTCGTTGCGCGGCGAAATCCTGGCGCGCAGCCACACGACGCCGGATGAAGGCCTGGAATCGCGCCGCAGCGGGTTTCGCGACCAGATGATCGACGGCGTGGGTTGGCGCAGTTTCACCTTGTCCCGGGGCGACTTGCTGATCACCACCGCTGACCGCCAAGTGGAGCGCGAGGCGCTGAACCTGTCGATCCTGTTGGCTGCCTCCGCGCCGGTGGGCGTGGCAATGCTCGGCTGCCTGTGCCTGCTGTGGCTGGGCATCGGCCAGAGCCTGTTGCCGCTCAATCGCATGCGCGACGCGCTGATGCGGCGCAGTGCCGACTCCCTCGAACCCTTGCAGATTCACCCGCTGCCCAGCGAGCTCAAGCCGTTGCTCGACACCCAGAACCAGTTGTTGCAGCGCATCGCCAAGACCATCGAGCGCGAACGCCGCCTGACCGGCGACGCTGCTCACGAACTGCGCAGCCCGCTGACGGCGATCAAGACCCACCTGCAAGTGGCCCGCATGACCGACGGCGCTGCGCGTGACCAGTCCCTGGCCCATGCCGAGGAGGGTGCAGACCGTCTGCACCGTACCCTGGAGCAATTACTGCTGTTGGCCCGGGTGGAGGGCAACCTGTCGTTTGACGATGGCATGCACTCCAGTGCCGAACAGGTCGCGCGCCTGGCGATCCAGGATGCCAACGCGGGCGACAACTCGCGCATCGACCTGATCCTGCCGGACACCCTCAGCGACCGCCCGGTGGAAATGCCGGTGGGCCTGGCCATCGCGGCCCTGCGCAACCTGCTGGACAACGCCCTGCGCCATACCCCGGCCGATACCCGTGTGGAACTCAGTGTGCTCACCACCGCCGACAACGTGGTGTTCCGCGTGCGCGACCACGGCAAGCAGATCTCCAGCGAAGACCTGCAATACCTCACCCAGCGCTTCTGGCGCAACGGCAGCAGCGAAGGCTGCGGCCTGGGCCTGGCCATCGTGCAGGCGATCGTGCAGCGCTGCTCCTGTTCACTGAAGTTCGACAGCCAGGCCGATGGCTTGCGGGTTGAGTTGGGCATGCCGCTGCGCCGCTGAACCGTTAAGGATCAACCCCCAAATAATTACCGCCCTGCTGAAGTGGCAGCCTTCAGGATGGCGGTAATTTTTTTGCGTTTGAACGGGCTGAACGACTCAGCCTGACTTGAAAAGGACAGCTGCCATGTTGGTCATCGATACCACCTTTCCCTCTCAACACTTCAACGAGCGTAACGGCGAGCCCGTGCGCCAAGTGGTGCTGCACTACACCGCGTTGCCGTTTGTGCCCTCCCTGAATACCCTGACCCGCGATGGGGTCAGCGCCCATTACCTGCTGCCAGACCCCACAGAACCGGGTTATTGCGCCGCCGGTTATGAGGAGCTGCGCGCGTTTCGTCTGGTGGAGGAAGACAAGCGTGCCTGGCACGCCGGGGTGAGTCATTGGGACGGGCGGGACAACCTCAACAGCCGCTCGATTGGCATCGAGCTGGTCAACCTGGCGCGAGACGAACAGGGGATCTTTACCTTTCCCGATTATGCGCAAGAGCAGGTCACTGTGCTGATTGCGCTGCTGCGCGACATGCTCGGTCGGTATCCGCAGATCGGGCCGACCGACATTCTCGGGCACTCGGACGTGGCGTACTGGCGTAAAAGCGACCCGGGCCCCCGGTTACCCTGGCGACAACTGCATGATGCGGGGGTAGGGGCCTGGTTCGACGAAGCGACCCGAGCGATGTACCAGCGCCGCTTTTGCCTGGGGTTGCCGCCGGAGGTCGAAGTGGAACGGGCGTTTCAGCGTTACGGTTATGCGCCGGCGCGCAACCGCCAAGCCTTCGAGCAGCGCACCCGGGCGTTTCAGATGCATTTTCGGCCCCGGGATTATGGCGGGCATCTGGACGCGCAAACCTGCGCAATTCTATATGCCTTGAACGACAAGTACCGAGGCCTGTGAGGCTCGGCACATTTTGATCTTCATCCGTCAGTTCGCGACCTCTGCCCTAAATCCTCGCCTGGCTGGCGCGTTTCTACAGCAGGAACCAGATGAGGGATCGAGTAATGTCCGTCGCTATCAGCCGTATCGAAGACACGTCGCTTCAAGAAACGCTCTACCAGTTCGACGAAACCCCTCTGCTGGCCCGTCAGCGTCAGCAGGAGTCCAACGCCCGCAGTTATCCGCGACGCATCCCGCTGGCGCTCAAGCGCGCCAAGGGTCTTTACGTGGAGGACGTGGAGGGGCGTCGTTTCATCGACTGCCTGGCCGGTGCCGGGACTCTGGCGCTGGGGCATAACCACCCGGTGGTGATCGAGGCCATCCAGCAAGTGCTGGCCGATGAGCTGCCGCTGCATACCCTGGACCTCACCACGCCGGTCAAGGACCAGTTCGTGCAGGACCTGTTCGGCCTGTTGCCGACGGAACTGGCACAGCAGGCGAAGATCCAGTTCTGCGGCCCTACCGGTACCGATGCCGTGGAGGCGGCGCTGAAACTGGTGCGCACCGCCACCGGGCGCAGCACGGTATTGTCGTTTCAGGGCGGTTACCACGGCATGAGCCAGGGCGCCTTGAGCCTGATGGGCAGCCTGGGGCCGAAGAAGCCCTTGGGTGGCCTGCTCGGCAATGGCGTGCAGTTCTTGCCGTACCCCTATGACTATCGCTGCCCGTTCGGCCTGGGCGGCGCCGAAGGCGTACGGGTCAACCTGCATTACCTGGAAAACCTGCTCAACGACCCGGAAGCCGGGGTGTTGCTGCCGGCGGCGGTGATCGTCGAAGTGGTACAGGGCGAGGGCGGTGTGATTCCGGCCGACCTCGACTGGCTGCGCGGCCTGCGGCGTATCACCGAGCAGGCAGGCGTGGCGCTGATCGTCGATGAAATCCAGAGCGGTTTCGGGCGTACGGGCAAAATGTTTGCCTTCGAACATGCCGGGATCATTCCGGATGTGGTGGTGATGTCCAAGGCTATCGGCGGCAGCTTGCCGTTGGCGGTGGTGGTGTACCGCGACTGGCTCGACACCTGGCTGCCAGGCGCCCATGCCGGCACCTTCCGTGGCAACCAGATGGCGATGGCGGCAGGCTCGGCGGTGATGCGCTACCTCAAGGACCACGACCTGGCCGGCCACGCGGCGGCCATGGGCGAGCGCCTGGGCGAACACCTGCGCATCCTGCAGCGCGACTTCCCGCAGCTGGGGGATATTCGCGGTCGCGGGCTGATGCTCGGCGTCGAACTGGTCGACCCCGACGGCGCCCTCGATATCCAGGGCCATCCGCCGGTACATCGCCAGTTGGCGCCATTGGTACAGCGCGAATGCCTCAAGCGTGGCCTGATTCTCGAACTGGGCGGCCGGCACGGCAGCGTGGTGCGCTTCCTGCCACCGCTGGTGATCACCGCCGCTGAAGTCGACCAGGTCGCCGACATCTTCGGTCGGGCCCTGGCCGCCGCTGTGGCCAGCCTCTAATTTTTTGCAGGTTTGGAACGTTTCTACAGATAGCCGTGCTGCGCAGTGCGCGCAGCCAACCCTCTAACCATGGAGAACAGCAATGACCTCAGTATTTGACCGCGACGACATCCTGTTTCAGGTAGTGGTCAACCATGAAGAACAGTATTCCATCTGGCCTGACTACAAGGTCGTGCCGGAAGGCTGGCGCACCGTTGGCAAGAGCGGCATGAAGAAGGAATGCCTGGCCTACATCGAAGAAGTCTGGACCGACATGCGTCCGTTGAGCCTGCGCCAGAAGATGGACGGCGCGGCTGTCGCTTAAGTAGCGCACACCAAATGTGGGAGCTGGCTTGCCTGCGATAGCGGTGGGTCAGCCGGCACATTTGGCACAGATACACCGTTATCGCAGGCAAGCCAGCTCCCACATTAAAGCAGTGTTGCCTTCTAGCTGGTTTTTTCTTTTTCCAATCCGCCCGATGCCCCCGTCACCACCTGCACACTCAAGCGCGGCGTGGCCAGGTCCAGTCCGGCTTCATCCAGATGTCGTTTGAGCGACAGATTGAACGCCCGTGACACTTCCCATTGTTTGATCGGCGCGGTCTTGAAGCGAGCCCGCAGGATCGCGCTGCCCGACTCGAAACTTTCCACCCCCTGAATCTCCAGCGGCGACCAGATATTGCGGCGTTGCAGCGGGTCGTTGCGGATCTTCTGACCGACGTCGCGCATCAGCTTGATGGCATCGTCGATGTCCATGCTGTGGGGGATCGCCACGCGGAAGATCGCGTAGCCGAATTCCCGCGAGTAGTTCTTGATGCTCTTGATTTCGCTGAATGGAATGGTGTGCACGATGCCGTCGATGTCCCGCAGGCGCACGGTGCGGATGGTCAAGCCTTCCACCGTGCCGAGGTGGCCGCCGACGTCCACGTAGTCATCGATGGCCAGGGAGTCTTCGATGATGATGAACAGACCCGTGATCAGGTCCGCCACCAGCGACTGCGCACCAAAGCCGATCGCCAGGCCGATCACACCGGCACCGGCCAGCAACGGGGTGACGTTCATGCCCATGTTCGCCAGGGCGACGATGGCGGCAATGATGAAAATGGTCACGAACAGCACGTTGCGGATCAACGGCATCATGGTCTGCGCACGGGCGTTGGCCAGGCCTTTGCGCGAACGGGTCAGGGCGTGATGAATCGCCGTGTCGCTGAGGATCCAGATCAGCCAGGCGAACAACAGCGTCCCGGCCAGGCCGAACAGCTTGACGCTCACTTCATGGCCATCGCCTTCGGTGAAGCGGATCAGCGACAGGCCCCATACCCGCAGGCCCAGTTCGATAAACACCAGCCACACCACCAGGTGGGCCAGGGTGTAGACAAAGCTTTTCAGGCGTTCGGAGTACAGCGCATGGCGTTTGTGCCCGCGTTGCGGCTTGAGGGCATGGCGGCGTACCAGGCCGTTGATCACCATGCACAACACCAGCAGCACCGTGCACAGCAAGGATTGGCGCAAGGCGGTGCTGGTGTCGCCGGCGGACAGGAACGTGGCGAACAGCGAGATGCCCACCAGCAACAAGGCCGGGAGATACCAGAACGAGCCGATGATTTCGATGGTGTCGCTGAGCGCGCGGCGGGTCAGGCGGCGCGACAGCGGCTGGTTGCGGATCAGGTGAGCGATGGGACGGCGGAACCGCAAGATGAACACGCCGGTGGACAGCGCGGCCATGACATTGGCGACAGTCGCCGCCGTGTGGGCCAGGTGTTGGCCCAGGGCCTGGACCAGCCGTGGGTCGCTCAGGGCTTCACCGAAGGCGGCAAAACTGCCGATCCACCATAACGGGCGGAATGCCTGATGACGCAGGATGTACAGCGCGCGATGGCGGTGCGGGCCGTCGAGCAGGGAGAAGGCAATCACGCAGATCGCCGAGAAGCAGGTACCCACCACCAGCGCATAGGCCAGCACCATGGCCAGGGATTTGCCCAGCGACGAGGGCAGCGCGTAACTCAGGTAAACGGTGATCACCAGTGCGATCATCCAGGGCCCGAGCTTGCGCAACGCGAAGCGCAACATGTCCCAGGTGCGCGGATGTTGCGGCAGCTCTTCCGGCAGGCCGAATCGC
The DNA here is from genome assembly GCF_054071875.1 of Pseudomonas sp. SDO524_S393. Classification (NCBI taxonomy): domain Bacteria; kingdom Pseudomonadati; phylum Pseudomonadota; class Gammaproteobacteria; order Pseudomonadales; family Pseudomonadaceae; genus Pseudomonas; species Pseudomonas sp. SDO524_S393. The sequence goes on from NZ_JBSVVZ010000045.1 coordinate 52,304, forward strand.
TCGCGCACGCGGTGGCTGAGCCAGATCAGTGCGTAGGCCAACAGGCTCCACACCGCCAGGATCAGGGCGAAACCGAAAATGATCGGCAACCATTCATTGGCTGGCAGCATCAGGGCGCTGAGTTCGTCACCGGCCTGGTCGATTTCATTCGACCAGCGGCCCAGCGGGCTGTCGGCACCGGAGAACTGCGCTTCCAGGTTGGCCAGAGTGCCGCCGATCAGGCCCAGTACACCTTGTTCGGCGGCGGGCTGGGCTTTTTGCGTGGCCTCGCGCAGCTTCTTCAGGTCGCTCAGCAACTGGGTGCGTTGCTGATCGTTTTCCAGGGTCTTGATCACTTCGTCCAGCGACTGGCCCAAGGGCACGTCGGCCTGGGGCTGGGGCTTGTTGGCACTGCCCAGCAGGCCGGGCAGGCTGACGGCCTGGGCAGGTGCGAAGGGCAGCAGCGTGAGCAGGGCGATCAGCAGGTAGCAGGGCAGGGCGAACAGACGGGAAAACACGAGGCGGTCAACCTTGAAAACGACGGGTTGACCGAGTGTACGAGTGCAATCGTCATTCAGCCAGTTTTGCGAGGATCTTGTACACCACGGTACCCAGGATCAGCAGCATGCCGAGCCACATGCCAAACACGCCGAGGGGCTTGTCGCGAAAGTTGAAGCCGACCGCCAGCATGATCATGCCGATCAGAATGGGAATGAGCATGGCGTGGAACGAGGACATGGAAATCATGGGGCGACGGCCTTGTCGGAGTGGGAATACTGACAAGTTTAGGTCGGATTATGGGAAATGGTGTTGATGTGTGTCAGGTGGAGTTCGGCGTGCCTGAGGCCGCAATCGCGGGCAAGCCCGCTCCCACAGTTTGGAAT